>NZ_BCBI01000011.1:0-119033 GCF_001320565.1 Pseudomonas sp. NBRC 111132 | reverse complement strand
TCGGGATGCCGGCGGCCACCAGGCGGGCCACGCCTTCCTGGCGCTCGGCCTCGGTCAACAGTGGCCAGTCACCCATCGAACCGCAGTACACCACGGCGCTCATGCCGGCTTCGATCAGTTCGCGGCCTTTGCGCACCAGGGCGTCGAAGTCCGGCTTGCGCTCGGCGGTGCACGGGGTCATCAGGGCGGGCATGGTGCCGGTGAAGATATTGCTCATGGTCGTTACCTCAAGGTGTGTATTTTTATGGGTTGTTCAGCGGCTGGCGTTGCGGGCCACGGATTCTTCGTCAACAGCACGCAGCGACTTGCCGCGGGTCTCCTTGGCTGCCGCCACGGCCACGATCGAGATGGCTGCCGCAGCCACCAGGTACCAGGCGATGGGCGTTGAGCTGTTGTATTCCTTCAGCAAGGTCACGGCGATCAGTGGCGCCAGCGAGCCAGCCAGGATTGGCGCGACCTGGTAGCACAGGGAAAGAGCGGTGTAGCGCACGTGGGTGGGGAACAGTTCGGCCATCAGCGCGGAATAGGGCGCATAGGTCATCGACTCGATGGCCAGGCCAAGGGTGATCGCCGCCATGATCAGCCAGTCATTGCCGGTGTCCATCATCGGGAAGCCGACGAAACCCCAGAACGCAGTGAGTACGGCACCGATCAGGTACACCGGCTTGCGGCCAATGATGTCCGACAGGTAACCCATCGCCGGGATCATGAAGAAGTGCAGCAGGTGGGCGCCGAACATCAGTAGCAGGATTTGCGAGGTGTCCTTGTGCACCACCAGTTTCAGGTAGGTGATGGAGAAGGTGACGACGGTGTAGTAAAGGATGTTTTCCGCAAAGCGCGCGCCAATGCCGATCAGCACTTCGCGCCAGTACTTGGTAACCACTTCCACCACGCCCAGTTGCTGGCTTTCCAGCTTCTGCTGCTTGGCCTGGGCTTCCTTGAAGATCGGTGCATCGTCGACCCGGGTGCGGATCCAGTAGCCGATCAGCACCACCACCGCCGAGAACCAGAAGGCCACCCGCCAACCCCAGTCAAGGAACTGCGCTTCGCTCAGGTTGGATGACAACAGCAGCAGGATGATGGTGGCGATCAGGTTGCCGGCCGGCACCCCCGCTTGTGGCCAGCTGGCCCAGAAGCCGCGGCGGTTGTCCGGGCTGTGTTCGGACACCAGCAGCACCGCGCCGCCCCATTCGCCGCCAAAGGCAAAGCCCTGGATCAGCCGCAGCACCACCAACAGGATGGGTGCGGCATAGCCGATGCGTTCGAAGGTGGGCAGGCAGCCCATCAGGAAGGTGGTTATCCCGACCACGATCAGGCTGATTTGCAGTAAATGCTTGCGGCCAACCTTGTCACCGTAATGGCCAAACACCAGGCCACCGATGGGGCGGGCGAGGAAACCTACGGCATAGAGGGCAAAGGCGGCGATGATCCCATCCATGGCGCTGCCGGTCTGGCGGAAGAACAGCTGGCCGAAGACCAGTGCCGAGGCGGTGCCGTAAAGGAAAAATTCGTACCACTCGGCGACTGCGCCGGCCATGGCCGCAGCTACCACACGCTTGATGCCCGCTGGGGCCTGGTCTGCTGTTTTTGCGACATTCACCGATGCCGCCGAAGAGGGTGTGGCCATGGTTTTGCACTCCGATACGTAATTATTGGAAGAAGGAGTAGGCAGCGCGGCACTGGCAAATCGATGCCGCTGATTCCTTATATGGTATTTCGTATACGATATCTAGATAAGCAAAAACAAAGCCAGAAGGGAGATTTGGCGTCGAGCGGCAGCAGGTTGTTGAGTCAGTTGTGGGGCAGGTGCTCGTACAGGCTCTGGCACACCCCGTTGATGTGTTCTTCGATCAGTTGCGCCGCCAGCTCTACATCGCGCGCCCGGCAGGCGGCAACGATGTCGCGGTGCTCATGATCGGCGCGCAGCTTGCCCGCCGACAGGCTCATCTGCATGCGCAGGTAGCGTTCCACCTTGTCATGGATCGAGCGTATCAGGCCCACCAGATAGGGCCGCCTTGCGGGTTCGTACAGGCAAGCGTGCAGCGCCCAGTTGAGGTCGGCCCAGCGGCCAACGTCATCTTCACCGATGAACTCCGCGCAAATGGCTTCGGCGCGAGCGAAATGCTGTTCGGTCATGTTGGGGATCGCCAGGCGAATGGCCTTCACCTCCAGCAACACCCGTACCTCGAACATCTGCGCCAGTTCAGGTTCCGAGATGCGGGTGACCAATGCACCACGGTTGCGGTGGAAATCCACCAGGCCTTCAGCCTCAAGGCGCTTCAGGGCCTCGCGCACCGGGATCTTGCTGACGTTGAACGCCTGCGCCACTTCGTCCTGGCGCACGGGTTCGCCTTCGGCCAGCTGGCCCGAGATGATCGCCTCGCGCAGGTGTTTGGCGATGATTTCCGACATCGAGGGTGTTGCACCCAGGTCTGTAGCTTTGAAAGACGGCAGCGGCACGGGAAATTCCAGCAATCAGGCAGTGCGGATATCTTATACGAAACGCCCTGCCAGCCATACCGACCGCCGTAGGGCTTACACCTGGCGGGCCGCCAGTGCGTTCTCGTCCTCACCGGTTGACTGAGTATTGGTCTTCGCCAGGGCCTTGGCCTCGATATCGTCCTTCATGCGCTGGGCAATCTGCTGGTCGACCAGTTCCTTCTTCTCAGGTGGCAGGGCGTTGTACTCGTCCTCGGTCAAGCCCAATTCGCGCAGCAGCTTTTCCTTGATCATCTCGGCAGGCGATTTGGACATGAGATCCTGGAAGTCCTGCCTGGCGCTGCTGGTTTGTTGCGTACCCATTTCAGCAGGCTGGCCAGGATCGTTGCCAGGGTTCTGCAACTGCACCTTGAGCTTGGCAAAGGCCTCCTCGCGGGCATCCTCGGCATCCTGCTGCGAGGTATTGCCCTGGCGGCTCTGCTGCGCGGTGGCGCTGTTGGCGACCACTGGTAGACGGAACTGCGGCACGTCGGCCGCGGCCTGGTCCATGCCGGTGCGCTGTTGCTGATGGAGCGCGGCCTGCCAGCCGAGGTCGTTGATTACGATAGTCATGAATTCCTCCTTGGAAATGTCATAGGCAGCAGGGAAGGGCAATTGCCATGCCACCTATCCCCGCCATGCAAATAGCGCGTTGGTGCTATTCCGGTCGCGGCACGGTGGGCATATGCTTGCCCGTCACAGGCATGATCTTGCCGCCTGCGGCAATTACCACCACTGTCGGCAGCCCCTTGAACGGAGCGCAGTTGCTGGGCATCAGGGAGAGCGTCCATGAATCAGGAAACCAGGCCGGCACCAGCCGGCTTCAGTGAACAGCAGTTGCACACTTTGTTCGAGTTGATCAGCGATGGCATCTGGGACTGGAATGCCAACACCGGTTACGTTTATCGCAATCCAGGCTGGTACACCATGCTCGGTTATGCCAGCCACTCCATGGCCAACTCGGTTTTTACCTGGGAAAGCGTGATCCATCCCGAAGACTACACACGGGTAATGGCGCATTTCGAGGCCTACATCAATCAGCGCAACGAGCGCTACCTCATCGAATACCGTTGCCGTTGCCAGGATGGCAGCTACATCTGGATCGAAGACAGCGGCTATATCATCGCGCATAACGAAGACGGCTCGGTGGCGCGCATGCTTGGTGCACACCGCAACATCGACGCCGGCAAGCGCCTGGTGGCAGAGCTGGAGCAGAAGAACCAGTCGCTGGAATACCAGGTGGCCGAACGCACCCGTGAGCTGTCCTGGGTGAACCATCAGTTGCAGCGGCAACTGGACGAAAACCGTGAACTGGCCGAACGTGATGCGTTGACCCGGGTCGCCAACCGCTATCGGCTGGAGAAAGCGTTGCAGTTGGAGTGCGAACGCGCCCAGCGCTTCCGCCAGCCGTTGTCGCTGATCGCCATGGACATGGATGATTTCAAGCCCATCAACGACCGCTACGGTCACGCCCGTGGCGATGCGGCGCTGGTCCGGGTGGCCGAAAACCTGCACACCTGCTTGCGCGAATTGGACCTGCTGGCGCGTTGGGGCGGCGACGAGTTCGTCATCGTGCTGCCGCAGACCATGCTCGGGGAGGCGCTGGAGGTGGCGGCGCGCTTGCGCCAGGCGATGGAGCAGCTGGAACCGGTGGGCGATTGTCGGCTGACCATGAGCTATGGCGTGGTGCAATGGCGGGAAGGGGAAGACCAGCACGCGCTGCTGGCGCGGGCAGACAAGGCGCTTTACCGGGCCAAAGATGCTGGCAAGAACGCGATTGCCGAGTGATTGGGCCGCTTCAGGCATAAAAAGGACCCGCTGCGCCTCACGGCGCAGCGGGCCAATTCGGCCTCGGCCGCTTCAGTGTCAGATATGCAGTGCGTGGCCCAAGGCGCGCAGCGCGGCTTCCTGTACCGCTTCACCCAGCGTCGGGTGGGCATGGATGGTGCCCGCTACATCTTCCAGGCAGGCGCCCATTTCCAGTGATTGGGCAAACGCTGTGGACAATTCGGAAACCGCCACGCCAACCGCCTGCCAGCCCAGGATCAAGTGGTTGTCACGCCGCGCCACCACGCGCACGAAACCGCTTTTCGCTTCCAGGCTCATGGCCCGACCGTTGGCGGCGAACGGGAACTGCGCGACGATGCAGTCCAGGCCTTGCTGGCTGGCCTGCTCCGGGGTTTTGCCGACCACCACCACTTCCGGGTCGGTGAAGCACACGGCGGCAATCGCAGCCGGTTCGAAGCGGCGGGCCTTGCCGGCGATGATTTCGGCGACCATTTCGCCCTGGGCCATGGCCCGGTGCGCAAGCATCGGCTCGCCAGCCACGTCGCCGATCGCCCAGACGTTGTGCATGCTGGTTTGGCAGCGCTCGTCGATGGCGATGGCGGCACCGTTCATTTTCAGCGCCAGGCATTCCAGGTTGAAACCTTGGGTACGGGGCCGACGGCCCACGGCCACCAGCACCTGGTCGGCTTCCAGGCGCAGTTGCCCGCCCTTGCCGTCGTTGGCCAGCAGGCAACCATTTTCGTAGCCTTCGACGCTGTGGCCCAGGTGCAGGGCGATGCCCAGCTTCTTCAGCGACTCGGCCACCGGGGCGGTGAGTTCGCTGTCGTAGGTTGGCAGGATGCGCTCACGCGCTTCCACCACGCTTACCTGCGCGCCCAGCTTGCGGTAGGCGATGCCTAGCTCCAGGCCGATATAGCCACCGCCCACCACCACCAGGTGTTGCGGCAGGGCTTTCGGTGCCAAGGCTTCAGTCGAGGAAATCACCGGGCCACCCAGCGGCAGCATCGGCAGTTCGACACTGCTGGAGCCAGTGGCCAGCAACAGGTGTTCGCACTGGATGCGCTGGCCATCGACCTCGACCTGCTTGCCGTCGAGCACCTTGGCCCAGCCGTGCACCACTTTCACCCCGTGCTTTTTCAACAGGGCAGCAACACCGCTGGTCAGGCGGTCGACGATGCCGTCCTTCCAGGCCACGCTCTGGCCGATGTCCAGGCGTGGTGAAGCCACGCTGATGCCCAGTGGCGATGGCTCGGTGAAGCGCGATGCCTGGTGGAACTGCTCGGCCACGTGGATCAGCGCCTTGGAGGGGATGCAGCCAATGTTCAGGCAGGTGCCGCCCAGTGCCTGGCCCTCCACCAGCACGGTGGGAATGCCCAGTTGTCCGGCGCGGATAGCCGCTACATAACCGCCAGGGCCGCCGCCGATGATCAACAGGGTCGTTTGAAGGGTCGGGTTCATGTTCACTCCACGAACAGGCAGGCGGGTTGTTCGAGCAGGCCACGCACGGCCTGGATGAACAGTGCGGCGTCCATGCCATCGACCACGCGGTGATCGAACGAGCTGGACAGGTTCATCATCTTGCGCACGACGATCTGGCCGTCGATCACCACTGGTCGCTCGACCATGCGGTTGACGCCGACGATGGCCACTTCCGGGGTGTTGACCACGGGGGTGCTGACGATACCGCCCAAGGCGCCGAGGCTGGTCAGGGTGATGGTCGAGCCGGACAGCTCATCACGGCTGGCCTTGTTGTTGCGCGCAGCGTTGGCCAGGCGCGAAATCTCGCCAGCATTGGCCCACAGGCTGCCCGCTTCGGCATGGCGCAGCACCGGCACCATCAGGCCGTTGTCACCTTGGGTGGCGATGCCCACATGCACCGCGCCATGGCGGGTGATGATCTGTGCTTCGTCGTCGTAGGTGGCGTTGATCTGCGGGAAGTCACGCAGTGCCACGACCAGGGCGCGTACCAGGAACGGCAGCAGGGTCAGCTTGCCTCGGCTATCGCCATGCTTGCTGTTGAGTTGCTGGCGCAGGGCTTCCAGGGCGGTGACGTCGATTTCTTCCACATAGCTGAAATGCGCGACCCGGCGCTTGGCGTCCTGCATGCGCTGGGCGATCTTGCGGCGCAGGCCGATCACCGGCACCTGCTCGCTGTCGCTGCGCTTGGCATAGCCACTCGGCGCTTGCCCGGCAGCACGCTGTGGCTTGCTCATGAAGGCGTCGAGGTCTTCGTGCAGGATGCGCCCGGCCGGGCCGCTGCCATGCACGTAACGCAGTTCGATACCGGCATCCAAGGCGCGTTTGCGCACGGCCGGCGAGGCCAGCGGTTTATCGCCTGGCTGGCGCGGCACGATGGGTGCGGCTTCGTGCTGGGCGGGCGCCTGGTACGCGGCGGGTTTCATCTCTTTCTGCGGTTCTGGTTTGGCGGCCACTGGGGCCGATGGCGTGTCTACCGGCTTGGCCTGTGGCGTATCCACATGGTTGCCGCTGCCTTCCACTTCGATGCGGATCAGTTCGCTACCGACCGCCATCACTTCACCGGGCTGGCCACCCAGGGCCAGCACCTTGCCACTGACCGGCGAAGGAATTTCCACGGTGGCCTTGTCGGTCATGACGTCGGCCACCACCTGGTCCTCGGCGATGATGTCACCGACCTTGACGAACCATTCCACCAACTCGACCTGCGCGATGCCTTCGCCAATGTCCGGCATCTTGATGACGTGCGTGCCCATTCAGACCTCCATGACCTTTTTCAATGCCGCACCTACCCGCGAAGGCCCTGGGAAGTAAGCCCACTCCTGTGCGTGAGGGTAGGGGGTGTCCCAACCTGTGACTCGTTCGATCGGCGCCTCCAGGTGGTGGAAGCAGTGCTCCTGCACCAGCGACACCAGTTCGGCACCGAAGCCGCAGGTGCGGGTCGCTTCGTGCACCACCACGCAGCGGCCGGTCTTTTTCACCGACTCGACGATGGTGTCCAGGTCCAGCGGCCACAGGCTGCGCAGGTCGATCACTTCGGCATCGACGCCGCTTTCTTCGGCGGCCACCTGGGCCACGTATACCGTGGTGCCATAGGTGAGCACGGTCACGTCATTGCCAGGGCGGGTAATGGCGGCCTTGTCCAGCGGCACGGTGTAGTAGCCGTCGGGTACGGCGCTGTGCGGGTGCTTCGACCAGGGTGTTACCGGGCGGTCGTGGTGGCCGTCGAACGGGCCGTTGTACAGGCGCTTGGGCTCCAGGAAAATCACCGGGTCGTCGCATTCGATCGAGGCAATCAGCAGGCCTTTGGCGTCATACGGGTTGGACGGCATGACGGTGCGCAGGCCGCACACCTGGGTGAACATCGCTTCCGGGCTCTGGCTGTGGGTCTGGCCACCATAGATGCCGCCGCCGCAAGGCATGCGCAAGGTCAGCGGGGCGATGAACTCGCCGGCCGAACGGTAGCGCAGGCGCGCCATCTCGGAGACGATCTGGTCGGAGGCGGGGTAGAAGTAGTCGGCGAACTGGATCTCCACGACCGGGCGCAGACCGTAGGCACCCATGCCAACGGCGGTGCCGACGATGCCGCTCTCGGAGATTGGCGCGTCGAACACGCGCGACTTGCCGTACTTGGTCTGCAGGCCTTCGGTGCAGCGGAACACGCCGCCGAAGTAACCGACGTCCTGGCCGTACACGACCACATTGTCGTCGCGCTCGAGCATGACATCCATGGCCGAGCGCAGGGCCTGGATCATGGTCATGGTAGTGGTGGCCATGGCGGTTTCCGGGTTGATGCTGTTGTTGTGGTCGTTCATCTCAAACCCCCAGTTCCTGGCGTTGACGGCGCAGGTGGTCGGGCATCTCCTTGTACACGTCCTCGAACATCGAGGCGGCGCTCGGGATGTGACCGTTGGCCAGGGTGCCGTACTGCTCGGCTTCTTTCTGCGCGGCAATCACCGCCGCTTCGAACTCGGCCGTGGTGGCCTGGTGTTCTTCCTCGGACCAGTGGCCGATCTTGATCAGGTGCTGCTTCAGGCGGGCGATCGGGTCGCCCAGCGGGAAGTGGCTCCAGTCATCGGCAGGGCGGTACTTGGACGGATCGTCCGAGGTCGAGTGCGGGCCGGCGCGGTAGGTGACCCACTCGATCAGGCTTGGGCCCAGGCCGCGACGAGCGCGCTCGGCAGCCCAGCGCGAGGCGGCGTACACGGCGACGAAGTCGTTGCCGTCAACCCGCAGCGAAGCGATACCACAACCCACGCCACGGCCGGCAAAGGTAGTCGACTCGCCACCGGCGATGGCCTGGAAGGTAGAAATGGCCCACTGGTTGTTGACCACGTTGAGAATCACCGGGGCGCGGTACACGTGGGCAAAGGTGAGGGCAGTGTGGAAGTCCGATTCGGCGGTGGCGCCGTCGCCGATCCAGGCCGAAGCGATCTTGGTATCGCCTTTGATCGCCGACGCCATGGCCCAGCCGACCGCCTGCACGAACTGAGTGGCCAGGTTGCCGCTGATGGTGAAGAAGCCGGCTTCGCGTACCGAGTACATGATCGGCAGCTGTCGGCCCTTGAGCGGGTCGCGCTCGTTGGACAGCAGTTGGCAGATCATCTCGACCAGCGACACGTCACGGGCCATAAGGATGCTTTGCTGGCGGTAGGTCGGGAAGCACATGTCGGTGCGGTTCAGCGCCAACGCCTGGCCGCTGCCGATGGCTTCTTCGCCCAGGCTCTGCATGTAGAAGGACATCTTCTTCTGCCGTTGGGCAACCACCATGCGGCTGTCGAAGATCCGCGTCTTGAGCATGGCGCGCATGCCTTGGCGGAGAATTTGCGGGTCGATGTCTTCGGCCCACGGGCCTTGCGCGTCGCCGTGCTCGTCAAGCACGCGGACCAGGCTGTAGGACAGGTCGGCAGTGTCGGCAGCGTCGACATCGACAGGGGGTTTACGGGCTTGACCTGCATCGTTGAGGCGCAGGTAGGAAAAATCGGTCTGGCAGCCTGGCCGGCCGGTGGGCTCGGGCACATGCAAACGCAGGGGGGCGTACTCGTTCATGCTTTTTACGCTCGCTCGGGTATTTGTTTTTGTGAGCTCTGAAGCGGCCGCCGCTGAATACCGGCTTGTGACTGGTAGGTCAGCGTCATCTACATGTTAGTGGCCCGGCGGGAGAATTTTTCTCTCAAGTTGGTTGCCTTTGCCGAGCGGGGCAGATAAACATTCCGCATAAACACAAAAAACCGGTGATTTTGTCTCATGCGCAAACTCGATCGTACCGATATCGGCATTCTCAACAGCCTGCAGGAAAACGCCCGCATCACCAACGCCGAGCTGGCACGCTCGGTCAACCTGTCGCCCACGCCCTGTTTCAACCGGGTGCGGGCCATGGAAGAACTGGGGGTGATCCGCCAGCAGGTGACCTTGTTGTCGCCCGAGGCGTTGGGGCTGGATGTGAATGTGTTCATCCATGTCAGCCTGGAAAAACAGGTAGAGCAGTCGTTGCACCGCTTCGAGGAAGAAATTGCCGAACGGCCCGAGGTGATGGAGTGCTACCTGATGACCGGGGACCCGGATTACCTGCTACGGGTGCTGTTGCCGAGTATCCAGGCGCTGGAGCGCTTTCTCGACTACCTGACCCGGTTGCCGGGGGTGGCAAATATCCGCTCGAGTTTTGCCTTGAAACAGGTGCGCTACAAGACGGCCTTGCCGTTGCCGGCCAATGGCATGACCTTGCGCGAATAGAAGAGGCCCCAGGCGTTCGAGAGGCTGCTTGATATTTTAAACACCCCCAGCCTATGTTGTTGTCAGCCTACAACAACAAGGACAAGCGTCATGAGCATCGCTCAGCTCCAGGGCATCGATGAAATCGAATGCGTCACCCCCGACCTCAACGGCGTCCCACGCGGCAAGGTGATGACCGCCGAAGGCTTTCTTGAAGGCCGCCGCCTGCAGATGGCCCGTGGGGTGCTGCTGCAATGCATCATGGGCGGCTACCCGCCGGCGAAATTCTACGGCAGTGACGACGGCGACCTGGCGTTGGTAGCCGAACCCAGCCAGGTTTATCGCTTGCCCTGGAGCGATGACGGTCGCGCCCTGGCCATCTGCGATGCCAATGAACTGGATGGCCGGCCCTCGGCACTGTCCACCCGGGGCCAGTTGAAGGCCGTGATCGCCCGCTACGCAGCGTTGGGTCTGGCACCGGTAGTGGCGACCGAGCTTGAGTTCTTCGTGTTTGCCCCCAACAGTGACCCGCAGCAGCCGTTCCAGCCACCGCTGGGCACCGACGGCCGCCGCGAGCTGGGCCATTCAGCGTTCAGTGTCAGCTCCAACAACGGCCTGCGCCCGTTCTTCAAAGAGGTGTACCAGTGCATGGCCGCGCTCGGCCTGCCGCGCGACACCTTCATGCACGAAATGGGCGTCAGCCAGTTCGAGATCAACTTGCTGCATGGCGACCCGCTGCTGCTGGCCGACCAGACGTTCCTGTTCAAGCACCTGCTCAAGGAAGTGGCGCTCAAGCATGGGCTGACCGTGGTGTGCATGGCCAAGCCGTTGGCGCGTACGCCTGGCAGTTCCATGCATATCCACCAGAGCCTGGTCGAGGCCAGCAGCGGGCGTAATGTGTTCAGCGACGAGCAGGGCCTGCCGACCGATACCTTCTACCACTTCATCGGCGGTTTGCAGGCGTGCATGGCCGATTTCACCGCGCTGTTCGCCCCCAACGTCAATTCCTATCAGCGCCTGTGCCACCCCTATGCCTCGCCGAACAATGCCTGCTGGTCCGAGGACAACCGTGCCGCCGGTTTGCGCATTCCGGCCAGTGCGCCGGCAGCGCGACGGGTCGAAAACCGTTTACCCGGTGCCGACGCCAACCCCTACCTGGCCATCGCCGCCAGCCTGGCCGCCGGGCTGCACGGCATCGAGCAGCGCCTGCAGCCGTCGCCCGCCATCCAGGGCGAGTTCGAAGTGCCCGAGCACCTGAGCCTGCCGTGTACCCTGCATGCAGCCCTTGAAAGGCTCAAGCGCAGCACACTGGCACGGGAACTGTTCGGCAGCGAGTTCATCGAAGGCTACATCGCCAGCAAGACCCTGGAACTGACCGATTTCTACGATGAGATCACCCCGTGGGAGCGCCGGGTGCTGGCGGCACAGGCCTGATCGCGACACGACCTGCATCGGACACGTCCTCGCCGCGGCATTTTGCTGGCGGGGGCCTGCACTGACCGGCATTTGCCCTTATGCTGCTAGCACCTACCGCCACCTGACCAGGGAGCTTCTCGGTACGTATGCGAAATGTATGGAAGCCGTTTCAGTCGTTGTATTTCGCCGCGCTGATGATGTTGATCGGCTCGGGCCTGCTCAGTACCTACCTGGCCCTGCGCCTGGCTGCCGACCATGTCGACAGCCTGTGGGTGGGTGCGTTGATGGCGGCCAACTACTTTGGCCTGGCGGTTGGCGGCAAAGTCGGCCACCGGCTGATCGGCCGGGTAGGGCATATACGCGCCTATGCCACCTGCGCCGGTATTGTCGGCGCCGCAGTGCTCGGTCATGGCCTGACCAACTGGCTGCCTGCCTGGGTGGGGCTGCGCATGATCGTGGGCTTGGGCATGATGTGCCAGTACATGGTCATCGAGAGCTGGCTCAACGAGCAGGCCGATGTGAAACACCGCGGCGCGGTGTTCAGCGGCTACATGATCGCTTCGTACCTGGGCCTGGTCCTGGGCCAGCTTATTCTGGTGGTCCACCCGCAGCTCGGCCCTGAGCTGCTGATGCTGGTAGCGATGTGCTTTGCCCTGTGCCTGGTGCCGGTGGCGATGACCCGGCGCATTCACCCGGCGCCCTTGCGCCCGGCCCCGATGGAGCCGAAGTTCTTCATCAAGCGTGTGCCGCAGTCGCTCAGTACGGTGCTCGGTTCCGGGTTGATCGTGGGTTCGTTCTACGGCTTGGCGCCTTTGTATGCCTCAAGCCAAGGGATGACGACCGAGCAGATTGGTCTGTTCATGGGTAGCTGCATTTTTGCCGGCCTGCTGGTGCAGTGGCCGCTGGGATGGTTGTCTGACCGTTACGACCGGGCAGTGCTGATCCGTAGCGTGGCAATAGGCCTGGCGCTGGCCGCTGCGCCATTGGCGATACTGCCCAGTGTGCCGCTGGAGCTGCTGTTCGGTATCGGCTTCCTGATTTCGTTGCTGCAGTTCTGCCTGTATCCGCTGGCTGTGGCGTTTTCCAACGACCACGTGGAGAGCGAGCGGCGGGTGTCGCTGACGGCCATGCTGTTGGTGACCTATGGCGTGGGCGCGTGCATCGGGCCGCTGGCGGCGGGTGTGCTGATGAAGATGCTGGGCGCGCAGATGCTGTATGCCTTCTTCGTGTTCTTTGCGCTGGTGCTGGTGTGGCGCATCCGACCGAAAGCGGTTACCGGCCTGCATCAGGTGCAGGACGCACCGCTGGGTCACGTGGCCATGCCGGCGGCCGGCTCACCGCTGTCGGCAGCGTTGGACCCACGGGTGGATGAGCAGACTGTGCAGGACGTGATGCAGGCACCGGTGGCGGCGGAGGATACCGAGGAGGAAGAGAAGACCGCCGAGCAACAAGCGGCTGCGCCGGAAGGGGAGGTCAGCAAGTCCGTTTAAGCTTGTGCCGGCCCTTTGCGGCTAAACCCGCGAAAGGGTCGGCACAGGAGGACCACAAATGAAAACGCCACCTCGACAGGTGGCGTTTTTGCAATCAGCCGACGATCAATAGTCGTCTTTGTCGAACCGCCGCGCCTCACGCTGCAGCTGGTACACAAAGCTCTCGATCTTGCGCTGTGCCTGCCCGCTCAGGTTATGGAAACGCACGCCGGCAAAAGTGGTGTTGATGCGCTCTTCATAGTGCAGGTGACGCAGCTCGACCATGGTGTCCACCAGGCCGAGCGGGTTGCCCGCCTTGAAGCGCTCATACACCTGGCCCAGTTGCAGGCGGTCTTCGACATTGCCTTCGAAGCGCAGTTTGCAGCCGGTGGCCGAAATATCCAGCAGCTTGCCGCGCAGGGCGCCGTTGCCCTTGAGGTGGGCACCATCGAGGATGATATCGACCAGCTGCGACAGTTTCAGCGCGGCACGGAAGGCGTTGCGGCGCTGGTGGTAGGTCATCTCTTGCGGCAGGGCGCCGCTGTAGCAGCGGTGGCCGTTGACTTCGCTGATCTTCAGCTCGTGGTCGCATTCCCAGGCGATGCGCACGCCATCGTGGAAGCCTTCGACGCGAAAGTGCTCGCCGTTTTCGATGAACTTCTCGCCGTCACGGGGGATCATCTCGTCCAGTGCCAGGGTGTTGCTTTCTCGGTCCACGTGTACCACGTAGCTCTGGAAACGCTGGCTGCGGTCGTGGAAGGTGATGATCAGAGGGTCGTGGCTTTCCTGCAACTGCCGCAAGTTGGCCGCAATTTCCAAGGGGGTGCTCAGCACCTTTGGTGGTTGCGGGGCATCGGATTCATTGAACACGGCTTATCGTTCTCCAGGCAAAAGCGACACACGCAAGTAACGGCATTTTGCCAGTATGTTCCGTGCCTTGATAGAAAAATCACACTTGGCTGAGGGCGCGCGGCTTGGCCAGCGGCGAGGTGCTGCCGCGGCTGTCGTAGAGCGAGGGCGAATCGCCGCCCATGAGGATCCTGACCTGGTTGTTGGTGACGTGTTGCTGCACCTGGATGATCCGGCCATTGGTCTGGTTGACCTGTTGGCAGTCGTCCATCAGTTGCGACAGCATGTCGAGGCGCTGCAGCATCACATCGCCATGCGGCGACTGCGCGGCTACCGCCTGCACACCGCTGCGATCGGCACTCAGGCCCAGGCTCCCGAGCAATTGGCTGCGGCGCTGGCCGTGCTGCTCGAGCAAGATGATCAACGACTGCTTGCGCGCCAGGATTTGCTCCAGTAGCGGCATGTCGCGGCCATGCAGGGCGATCGCCTCCTTGTGCAGAAGGTCGAGCAGTTCCTGCATCGGGGCAATGTCATCTTCGATCAGTTGCAGCAAGGTGGTGTCGTGCATGGCTAACTCTTGGCTTTTCTAGCGTCCGTGAAGTCAGCGCGCCGTACGGTCAGCGCTGGGCTTCGAAATCGAGCAGTTTGCTGGCGACCCGGCCGGCATCGACCTGGTAGCTGCCGTCGGCGATCGCCTGTTTCAACTGGGCCACACGGGCGCTGTTGACCACCGGCTCGTCGCGCAGCTTGTCGCTGATCTTCTGCAACTGCTGTGCCTCTTGGCTGAGGTGTACCGCTTCTCCGCTGGTGCTGGTGGCGCTTGCCGCTTCCTGGCTGGCTGCCGGTTTTTCGGCGCTGCCGGACGCGGTGTTGCCGCGCACGCCGCCCGTGACGGACGGAGAGTTATTCAAACGACTGAAGTCGATGACCATGATCAGAAACCTCTGGGTATTTGGACGCTTGCCTTGTTTTCGGCCAACCCGATAGAAACTTTAGGCACAAATGCATCGCCGCCTGTCAGCAAGCTCGCGAACCCGTGTTCTGACACAGTTTAGGAAAAGCGGTTCCTCACTGCCAGCCTAATCTGGTGGCCGGCCTACATACTGACCTCGACCTGGCCGGGGCCGGTCACCCTGGCCTTCACCACTCGCTTGGAGTTGAGGTTGCGTACCCGTATCTGCTCGCTCAGGCCGCCCTTGCTCAGGGCCTCACCCGGCATGCGCACGCTCAGGCTGCCACTGCGGGCAATGATCACCACTTGATCTCCCTTGCGTACCACCTCGGCCTGTTCCAGGTGTTGCGGGGTGAGCACCTGGTCGATCACCGTGGGGCGTAGCATTTTCATGCCCACCGCCTGGTCCAGCTCGGTCAGAAAGCCCTGGCCCAGGGTGCCGACATCCCGCTCGCGCAGGGCCACGTCACCTTCGCCCACCGTGTTGTCGCGCTTGAGCGGGCGGGTAACCACCACCACGTCGCGGAACAGCCGCACGGTGGCGGGGACGAACACCGTCCACGGCGCCGCGCCATCGCAGCGCACCCGCACTGTCACGCGGCCCAACGGCTGAGCCGGGCTTTCCAGTGAGGCGTCCAGCTGCTGACTGCACAGCGGCATGCGCAGGCGCGGGTCCAGTGGGTTGACCTGGATTTCATAGCGGCCGGCGGTCTGGGTGGTGGCCAGATAGTCTTCGACGGTGAATTCAAGAAACCCTTGGGTGACACCGATAAGCTGTTCAGGCAAGGTAAACGCGTCCGCCACCGTGCGAACGCCGGGCACCAGCAGACACAGGGTGGCCAGCGAGCCAGTCAGCAGGCGCGTCAATCGTCGGAAAAATGTCGTTTTCGTGTGCATGACGCTCAAAAAAGCAAAGCCCGTGCCGACTCGCTACCTGAGTTGCAACGAAAGGCTGAAAGATAAAGGAGTCTGGCATGGCGGGTGTTATGGATTCGGTCAACCAGCGCACGCAGCTGGTGGGGCAGAATCGCCTGGAATTGCTGCTGTTCCGCCTCAATGGCGAACAGCTATACGGCATCAACGTATTCAAGGTCAGGGAAGTGCTGCAATGCCCTGCGCTGACCCTGCTGCCCAAGGCGCACCCGGTGGTGCGTGGCGTTGCCAATATCCGTGGGGCAACCATCCCGATCCTCGACTTGTCGATGGCCACCGGGTTGCGACCGCTGCAGGAAGACACGCGCAACAGCTTCGTGATCATCACCGAGTACAACACCAAGACCCAGGGCTTCCTGGTGCACTCGGTGGAGCGCATCGTCAACATGAACTGGGAAGAGATTCATCCGCCACCCAAGGGGACCGGTCGCGACCACTACCTGACGGCGGTCACCCGGGTGGACAACCGCATGGTCGAGATCATCGACGTGGAAAAGGTGCTGGCTGAAGTGTCGCCTTCGTCCGAGTCGGTATCGGCTGGGGTGATCGATGCCGAGGTGCAGGACAAGGCCGTGCTGATGCGGGTGCTGACCGTCGACGATTCGTCGGTGGCGCGCAAGCAGGTCAGCCGCTGCCTGCAGACCGTAGGGGTCGAAGTGGTTGCGCTCAACGATGGCCGTCAGGCTCTGAACTACCTGCGTCAGTTGGTGGATGAGGGCAAAAAGCCGGAAGAAGAGTTCCTGATGATGATCTCGGACATTGAAATGCCGGAAATGGACGGCTATACGCTCACGGCGGAGATCCGCAGCGACCCGCGTATGCAAAAATTGCACATCTGCCTGCATACTTCGCTTTCCGGGGTGTTCAACCAGGCAATGGTCAAGAAGGTCGGCGCCGATGACTTCCTGGCCAAGTTCAAGCCGGACGACCTGGCCCAGCGGGTGGTCGACCGGATCAAGGCAGCGCATTGAAGCAGCCGGGGCATGCCCCGGCACCAGTGATTGAAAAGAGGCGGCAGTAGTGTCTACGGGTAATTTGGATTTCGAACAGTTCCGGGTCTTCCTGGAGAAAGCCTGTGGCATCCTGCTGGGCGAGAATAAGCAGTACCTGGTTTCCAGCCGTCTCAACAAGCTGATGGAACAACAGGGCATCAAGAGCCTGGGCGAGCTGGTGCAGCGCATCCAGGCCCAGCCGCGCGGCGGTTTGCGTGAGCAGGTGGTCGATGCCATGACCACCAACGAGACCCTGTGGTTTCGCGATACCTACCCGTTCGAAGTGCTGAAGAACAAGGTGATCCCCGAGTTCATCCGCAACAACCCCGGCCAGCGCCTGCGCATGTGGTCGGCGGCCTGTTCGTCGGGGCAGGAGCCGTACTCCATCTCCATGGCCATCGACGAGTTCGAGCGCAGCAACCTCGGCCAGCTGAAGATGGGCGCGCAGATTGTTGCCACCGACCTGTCGGGCACCATGCTGAACAATTGCAAGACGGGTGAGTACGACAGCCTGGCGATTGCCCGCGGCTTGTCCCAGGAGCGCCTGCAGCGCTATTTCGACCCCAAGGGGCCTGGGCGCTGGGCGGTCAAGCCGGCGATTCGCAGCCGCGTCGAGTTCCGCTCGTTCAACCTGCTGGACAGCTATGCCAGCCTGGGCAAGTTCGACATCGTGTTCTGTCGCAACGTGTTGATCTACTTCTCGGCGCAGGTGAAGCGGGACATCCTGCTGCGCATTCACAGTACCTTGAAGCCGGGTGGCTACCTGTTCCTCGGCGCCTCGGAGGCGCTCAATGGCTTGCCGGACCACTACCAGATGGTCCAATGCAGCCCGGGCATCATCTACCAGGCCAAGTAGGGTCTGTCTTGAGGGGTGTGGTGGCGCTCGATCTCCCAGGCGCCACACCTACATCGCCAAACACTGACGTCAATTTTTTGTTTTGCCGCTTTTGCCGCCCGGCAATTGCCGCTTTCGCCGCCCTAGGCGGAAGGCCTTTGCCGCTTTTCTGGCATCACCTTGACAGTACTTCATCTCGCAGCCCCGTATTCTCTGGCTTTTCAAGGGTTGGCACAGCCCTTGCTATACCTTGCTCAACGAAATTCCGGTCAACCTTCGAAGGTTTCCCCGACATGAGCATCAGCTTCGACAAGGCGCTTGGTATTCACGAAAAGGCCCTGGGCTTCCGCGCCCAGCGCGCCGAAGTGCTGGCCAACAACATCGCCAACGCCGATACGCCCAACTACAAGGCGCGTGACATGGACTTCGCCTCGGTGCTCGCCGCCGAAAGCGACAAGCAGCAGAGCGGCGGTCGCTTCAGCCTTGACCGTACCAACAGCCGGCACATCGAGGCTGATGGCCTGGCCATGGCGGATGAAACCCTCAAGTACCGCACGCCGCTGCAGCCGTCGATCGACCAGAACACCGTGGACGCGCAGATCGAGCAATCGAACTACACCGAAAACGCCATTGGCTTCCAGGCCAGCTTCACTTTGCTCAACAGTAAATTCAAAGGGCTGGTTTCCGCCCTGCGGGGAGAATGACCATGTCCCTTTCCAGTGTCTTCAACATTGCCGGTAGCGGCATGAGCGCGCAGAACACGCGCCTGAACACCGTCGCGTCCAACATTGCCAACGCCGAGACCGTGTCTTCGAGCATCGACCAGACCTATCGCGCTCGCCACCCGGTGTTCGCCACCACCTTCCAGAACGCACAGGCTGGCGGCAGCCAATCGCTGTTCGAAGACCAGGGCGAAGCAGGGCAGGGCGTGCAGGTAAAAGGCATCGTCGAAGACCAGAGCACCCTGGAGGCGCGCTACGAGCCTAACCACCCGGCGGCGAACAAGGATGGCTACGTCTACTACCCGAACGTCAATGTGGTCGAGGAGATGGCTGACATGATCTCCGCCAGCCGCGCGTTCCAGACCAACGCCGAGCTGATGAACACGGCCAAGAGCATGATGCAGAAAGTCCTGACCCTGGGGCAGTGATAGGAAGCCGACATGACTACCACCAATTCCACCTCTGACGTCAACAGTGCGTACCTGACCTCACTGCAGAAGCAGGCGTCAAAGAACAACAGCAACACCGGCGCTGCCGGCAGTGCACTGGGCAAAGATGCCTTCCTGCAGTTGCTGGTTACCCAGATGAAGAACCAGAACCCGCTCGACCCACAGGAAAACGGCGAGTTCGTGGCGCAGTTGGCGCAGTTCAGTAGCCTTGAGAGCATGCAGTCGCTCAATGACTCGGTGACCTATATCGCGGCGGGGCTGCAGTCTTCCCAGGCGCTGCAGGCGTCGTCACTGGTCGGGCGCAATGTGATTGTCCAGACCGACAAGGCGGTGGTCGACACCAGCAAGGATTTGAAAGGCACGGTCAACCTCACCTCGTCCAGTACCGCCACCTCGGTGGGTATCTACGACAAGGACGACAAGCTGGTTCGCACCATCGACCTGGGTACTCAGAAAGCCGGCAAGATCGACTTTACCTGGGATGGCAAGAACGATGACGGCGAAGTAGCGGCAGCAGGTACCTACACCTTCAAGGCTACCGCTTCGATCGACGGCAAGGCCACGGCCATGACCACCAACCTGCCGGCCTCGGTGACCAGTGTGACCATGGGTACCAACGGTTCGGAGATGACACTCAACCTGGCTGGGCTGGGCAGTGTTGCGCTTTCCAAAATCCAAAGCATCGGCATCTAGGGCCTGAGCAAAACGACAGGAGTTACACATGTCTTTCAATATCGGCCTTAGCGGCCTCTATGCAGCGAACAAGGCCCTGAACGTTACCGGCAACAACATTGCCAACGTCGCCACCACCGGCTTCAAGTCGTCGCGCGCCGAGTTCGCCGACCAGTACTCCAACTCCATTCGCGGTACCAGTGCCGGCAAGAACACCGTCGGCACGGGTGTGAAGACGGCGGCTGTGTCGCAGTTGTTCACCCCTGGCAACATCAACGGCACCGGCCAGGCGCTGGACATGGCCATCGATGGCAACGGCTTCTTCGTGATGAGCGACAACGGCTCGAAGATCTACACCCGTGCCGGTGCGTTCTACAGCGACAAGGACGGCTACGTGGTCAACGCGTCCGGCTCCAAGCTGCAAGGTTATGCCGTGGATGCCAACGGCAAGATCACCCAGGGCGTGTTGACTGATCTGCAGATCGACACCTCGAACCTGACGCCGAACCCGACCGGAAAAATCTCCGAGAACGTCAACCTGAATTCCAGTGCCACGGCACCGGCCGTGACGCCGTTCGACCCCGCCAACACTGGCACCTACAACTACACATTCAATACCGATGTGTACGACAGCCAAGGTAACGCGCACCAGTTGAACCAGTACTTCGTCAAGGATGCCACCAGCAACTCCTGGACCATGTACACCACCATCGACGGGCGCAACCCGGCCGACCCGACTTCGACCACGCCGCTGGCCAACAAGCTGCCGTTCAAGTCTGACGGTACCCTGGACACTGCGGCCATGACCGCAGGCCCGGTAGCGGGTGGCATGACCATCGCGGCCAACAAAAGCTTCACCCTCGACAACTGGATCCCGGCACAGAAGAACGCTGCCGGTGTATGGGGTGCCAACGGCGCTACCGCCAACGTTGCCGGGGTCAACCTGGACATGCTTGGCACCACCCAGTACAACGCCGCATCCGCCACCACCGCCAAGAGCCAGGACGGCTTTGCCACCGGTGAGCTGTCGGGCCTGACCATCGACCAAAGCGGCAACATGTTCGCCAACTTCACCAACGGCCAGGACAAGGTGATCGGCCAGGTGGCCATCGCCAACTTCGCCAACCTGCAGGGCCTGACCCCGATTGGCGGCACCAACTGGAAAGAGTCCTACGCTTCGGGTGTGCCGGTGATCGGCGCCCCGGACACCGGCACCCTGGGCCAGATCACTGGCGGTGCGCTGGAAGACTCCAACGTCGACCTGACCGGTGAGCTGGTCAACCTGATCAAGGCGCAGAGCAACTACCAGGCGAACGCCAAGACCATTTCCACCGAGAGCACCATCATGCAGACCATCATTCAGATGACCTGATGGTCGCTTGTTAGTGTGGTGTTGTCTGTAATTGGGGCTGCTTTGCAGCCCATCGCGACACAAGGCCGCTCCTACAGGAGATCACGTTCACCTGTAGGGGCGGCCTTGTGTCGCGATGGGCCGCAACGCGGCCCCAAATTCTCGAAGGTTCCCCCTCCATGAAACGGCTAATGCTCACAGCTCTCCTGGCCATGGCCTTGCCGCTCTCGGCCGCTCCCGCCCCGTTCTACCAATGGCAAAGCCTGGCCACCGGCCGCTACCTGTGTTCGGCCAGCAACCCGGGCGAAGGTTGGGTGCGCCATTCCGGCCCCTACAACAACGCCGCTTGCCGCACCTTCTGAACAAGCCTTTGCCGCAGGCGGCAAACATCCGCCGACAAACTGACGTTTTTTGCCCCTCGCCCCGCTTAAACCCCCATAAACAGGCGGTTTCAGACTTGGTTCGATTATTGCTTCGAACCTGCCAAGTGACAGCGCGGCAGCGACGCGCAGAGGAGATACTGTGGACAAGTTGCTTTATGTGGCCATGACCGGTGCCAGCCAGAACGCGCTGGCGCAGAAGGCCCACGCCAACAACCTGGCGAACATTTCCACCAACGGTTTTCAGCGTGACCTGGAGCAGGCCCGTTCGATGCCGGTGTTTGGCGACAGCTTTCCGGCGCGCGCCTTTGCCATGACCGAGCGCCCGGCCACCGACTTCAGCGAAGGTCCGTTGGTTGAGACGGGGCGTGACCTGGATGTTGCCGTGACCGGCAAGGGGTTCATCGCCGTGCAGGCACCGGACGGCAGCGAGGCTTATGTGCGCACCGGCAGCCTGAACATCGATGCCCTCGGCGTGCTGCGTGCCGGCAATGGCATGCCGGTGATGGGCAACGGTGGCCCGATCGCCATCCCGCCAGAGCAGAAAGTGGAGGTGGGCGCCGACGGCACCATCAGCATCCGCTCCATGGGTGAAGACCCGCGGGTGATGGCCGAGGTCGACCGCATCAAGCTGGTCAACCCGGACACCAAAGGCCTGACGAAGGGCCTGGATGGCCTGATCCACACCACCTCCGGCCAGCCGGCCGATGCCGACGTCAACGTGCGGGTGGTGGCAGGCTTCCTGGAAGGCAGCAACGTCAATGCTGTCGAGGAAATGACCTCGGTGCTGGCGCTGTCCCGCCAGTTCGAACTGCACGTCAAGATGATGAACACGGCCAAGGAAGGCGACGAAGCCATGGCTCGGGTTTTGCAAATCGGCTAATCACTTTTGAACGGGTGCCGTAAAACAGGCGCACGAGGAGAACTTACATGCTTCCGGCTCTTTGGGTCGCTAAAACCGGCCTGTCCGCCCAGGACACCAACCTGACGGTCATTTCCAACAACCTGGCCAACGTCTCGACCACCGGCTTCAAACGTGATCGCGCCGAGTTCGCCGACCTGCTCTACCAGATCAAGCGTCAGCCTGGTGCCCAGTCCACCCAGGACAGCGAGCTGCCTTCGGGCCTGCAAGTCGGTACCGGTGTGCGCATTGTCGGCACCCAGAAAAGCTTCGTCGCCGGCAGCCTGCAAACCACCGAAAACCCGCTGGACATGGCGGTCAACGGCCGTGGTTTCTTCCAGATTCTGCAGCCGGACGGCACTGTTTCGTACACCCGTGACGGTACCTTCCACCTGAACTCCGACGGCCAGATCGTCACCGCCAATGGCTACGCCCTGGAGCCTGCTGTCGTGGTGCCAAACGATGCGCAGACCTTCACCGTCGGCCAGGACGGCACTGTGTCGATCACCACCGCCGGCAACCCGGCAGCGCAGGTGATCGGCAACATCCAGACCGCCGACTTCATCAACCCGGCTGGCCTGCAGGCAATCGGCGACAACCTGTTCCTCGAGACCGCCGCCAGTGGTGCGCCACAAGTCGGCACCCCAGGCTTGAACGGTTTCGGCACCACCCAGCAGCAGACCCTGGAAAACTCCAACGTCAGCACCGTGGAAGAGCTGGTGAACATGATCACCACCCAGCGTGCCTACGAGATGAACTCCAAGGTCATTTCCACCGCCGACCAGATGCTGTCGTTCGTAACCCAGCAGCTCTAAGCCCTGTCACTCCGTTGCACCCGTGAGGTAAGCGTCATGAATCGTCTGTTGTCCGTTTTCGCCCTGGGGGGGGCGGTGTTGCTGGCAGGTTGCGTCGCGCCGACGCCCAAGCCCAACGACCCGTACTACGCGCCGGTGTTGCCGCGCACCCCATTGCCGGCAGCGGCCAACAACGGTTCGATCTACCAGGCCGGTTTCGAGCAGAACCTGTACAGCGACCGCAAGGCGTTCCGGGTGGGTGACATCATCACCATCACCCTCAACGAGAAAACCTCGGCCAGCAAGAACGCGGGCTCGCAGATCCAGAAGAACAGCAAGGCCGACATCGGCCTGACCTCGCTGTTTGGCAGCACACCGAACACCAACAACCCGTTCGGCGGTGGTGATTTGTCGCTGGAAGCCGGCTACAACGGCGAGCGCGCCACCAAAGGCGACAGCAAGGCCACCCAGGGCAACACCCTGACCGGTTCGATTACCGTGACCGTGGCCGAAGTACTGCCCAACGGCATCATCGCCGTGCGCGGCGAGAAGTGGCTGACCCTGAACACCGGCGAAGAGCTGGTGCGCATTGCCGGCATGGTGCGTGCCGACGATATCGCCACCGACAACACCGTGCCGTCCACCCGTGTGGCCGACGCGCGCATCACTTATTCCGGTACTGGCTCGTTCGCCGATGCCAGCCAGCCTGGGTGGCTGGACCGCTTCTTCATCAGCCCGCTTTGGCCTTTCTGAGTACGGATGACCATGTTCAACGTGAGGCAGCTGATTGCCGCAACCCTGCTCCTGTCCTGTGCCTTTGCGGCACAGGCCGAGCGCCTGAAGGACATCGCCAGCATTTCTGGCGTGCGTTCCAACCAGTTGATCGGTTACGGCCTGGTGGTGGGCCTGAACGGTACGGGTGACCAGACCACCCAGACGCCGTTCACCCTGCAAACCTTCAACAACATGTTGTCGCAGTTCGGCATCAAGGTGCCGGCCGGTTCCGGCAACGTGCAGTTGAAGAACGTAGCGGCGGTGTCGGTGCATGCCGACCTGCCGGCGTTCGCCAAGCCTGGCCAGGTGGTGGACATTACCGTTTCCTCGATCGGTAACTCCAAGAGCCTGCGCGGTGGCAGCCTGCTGATGACCCCGCTCAAGGGTATCGACGGCAACGTCTATGCCATTGCCCAGGGCAACCTGGTGGTGGGCGGCTTCGACGCTGAGGGCCGTGACGGGTCGAAAATTACCGTCAACGTGCCGTCGGCTGGCCGTATTCCGGGTGGTGCCAGTGTCGAGCGTGCGGTGCCGAGCGGCTTCAACCAGGGCAATACCCTGACCCTGAACCTCAATCGCCCCGACTTCACCACCGCCAAGCGCATCGTCGACAAGGTCAACGACCTGCTCGGCCCAGGTGTGGCGCAGGCCGTGGACGGTGGGTCGGTGCGGGTCAGTGCGCCGATGGACCCAAGCCAGCGTGTGGATTACCTGTCGATCCTCGAAAACCTCGAAATCGACCCAGGCCAGGCGGTAGCCAAAGTCATCATCAATTCGCGTACCGGCACTATCGTCATCGGCCAGAACGTCAAGGTGTCGCCGGCGGCGGTCACCCATGGCAGCCTGACCGTGACCATTACCGAAGACCCGATCGTCAGCCAGCCGGGGGCCTTCTCCAATGGCCAGACCGCCGTGGTGCCGCGTTCGCGGGTCAATGCCGAGCAGGAAGCCAAGCCAATGTTCAAGTTTGGCCCAGGCACCACGCTGGATGAAATCGTCCGCGCGGTGAACCAGGTGGGCGCCGCGCCCGGCGACCTGATGGCGATCCTCGAAGCCCTGAAACAGGCCGGCGCCTTGCAGGCCGACCTGATCGTGATCTGAGGACGGCGCGGATGAACATCAAAAGCCAGGTTTCCGGCAGTGTCGACAGCGGCGCCTATACCGACCTCAACCGCCTCAGTGCCCTCAAGCACGGCGATCGCGACAGCGAAGCCAACGTGCGCAAGGTGGCCCAGGAGTTCGAATCGCTGTTCATCAGCGAAATGCTCAAGGCCTCGCGCAAGGCCAGCGACGTGCTGGCCGACGACAACCCGATGAACACTGAAACGGTGAAGCAGTACCGCGACATGTACGACCAGCAGTTGGCCGTGAGCATGTCCCGCGAAGGGGGCGGTATCGGCCTGCAGGACGTACTGGTGCGTCAGCTGACCAAGGGCCGCAGTGCGTCGGTCAACACCAGCCCGTTCCCGCGCGTCGATAACAGTGGCCCGGCATTGTGGGGCAACAAGGTCGCAGAGCCGGTGCATGCCACGGACGCGTCCACGACCCGCAACGACGTCGCTGCGCTCAACTCGCGGCGCCTGGCCTTGCCGAGCAAGCTCACCGACCGCCTGCTGGCCGGTATCGTGCCATCGGCGGCCACCACCAATACCGCCGCTGTGCCAGCCCGTGACGGCCAGCAAGTGGCCAAGGCCTTCGCCGTGCCCGACAACGGCCTGCGCATTGTCGGCCGTGCCGTGGCCCAGCCACCGCTGGCGCCGAACAAGGCGTTTGCCGACAGTGATGAATTCGTCGCCACCATGTTGCCGATGGCCGAGCAGGCCGCCAAGCGCATTGGTATCGACCCACGCTACCTGGTGGCCCAGGCCGCGCTGGAAACCGGCTGGGGCAAGTCGGTGATGCGCAACAGCGATGGCAGCAGCAGCCACAACCTGTTCGGCATCAAAGCCACTGGCAGTTGGCAGGGCGAGCAGGCGCGGGCGATCACCAGCGAATTCCGCGATGGCCAGTTCGTCAAGGAAACGGCGGCGTTCCGCAGCTACGACTCGTACCAGGACAGCTTCCACGACCTGGTAAGCCTGTTGCAGAGCAATTCGCGCTATCAAGATGCGCTGGACTCGGCCGATAACCCTGAGCAGTTTGCAAGAGAGCTGCAAAAGGCAGGTTATGCGACCGACCCGGGCTATGCGAGAAAGATCATCAGCATCGCCCAGCAAATGCAGTCAACCCCGCAGTACGCCATGGCTGGCAGAACCACGAATCTATAAAAGGACTAAATCATGTCGAGCCTGATTTCGATCGGCCTGAGTGGCCTGAGTGCCAGCCAGGCGGCCTTGTCGGTAACCAGTAACAACATCGCCAACGCCGCGACCAGTGGCTATTCGCGCCAGCAGACGATTCAGGCAGCGGGGGCCTCGCACAACATCGGCGCCGGGTTCCTGGGTACAGGTACCACGCTGGCGGATGTGCGCCGCATTTATAGCTCCTACCTGGACAACCAACTGCAGACCGCCACCTCGTTGCAGGCGGACTCGGTTGCCTTCCAGGACCAGATCACCAGCATCGACAAGCTGCTGGCCGACCGTGACACCGGCATCAGCTCGGTGCTCACCGCATTCTTCTCGGCCCTGCAGACTGCAGCGGCCAAGCCCGGTGACGTCGCTTCGCGCCAGCTGCTGCTGACTCAGGCGCAAACCCTGAGCAACCGTTTCAACGCAGTGAGCACCCAGCTCACCCAGCAGAATGCCACGATCAACTCCCAGCTCGACACCATGGCTGGCCAGGTCAACAAGCTGACCGCCAGCATTGCCGAGTACAACAAGCAGATCGCCGCGGCCAGCGGCACTGGCAACACCCCTAACAGCCTGTTGGATGCGCGCAGCGAAGCGGTGCGTCAGCTTAACGAGCTGGTGGGTGTCACGGTGCAGGAGCGTGACGGCAACTACGACGTGTACTTGGGCAGCGGCCAGTCGTTGGTAACCGGCAACAAGGCCAACACCCTGTCGGTAGAGCCTGGTGCTGCCGACAAGAGCCAGGCCAGCCTGCGTATCAACTACGAGTCGTTCAGCTCTGATGTGACCTCGGTGGTGACCGGTGGCGCGATCGGTGGCCTGTTGCGCTATCGCCAGGATGTGCTGACGCCGTCGATGAACGAGCTGGGGCGCGTTGCCCTGGTGGTGGCTGACAGCATCAACAGCCAGTTGGGGCAGGGCCTGGATGCCAATGGCCAGTTCGGCAGCTCGCTGTTCTCCAGCATCAACAGTGCCACTGCCCTGGCGCAGCGCAGCCTGGCCTCGTCGAACAACAGTTCCGGCTCTGGCAACCTGGATGTGACCATCGCCAACAGCGGTGCGCTGACCACCTACGACTACGAGGTCAAGTTCACCAGCGCCAACCAGTACAGCGTGCGCCGTTCCGACGGCACCGACATGGGCAGCTTCGACCTCAACGCCGACCCGGCGCCGGTGATCGACGGCTTCAGCCTGTCGCTGAACGGTGGCGGCCTGGCGGCAGGCGACAGCTTCAAGGTTATCCCTACGCGCGCTGCGGCCGGCAGCATCACCACCACCCTGACCGATGCCAACAAGCTGGCCTTCGCCGGGCCCATCAGCGCCACCTCGGGCAGCGGCAACAGCGGCACGGGCACCATCACCCAGCCGACCCTGGGCGAATCGCTGGACATCTACGGCGGTGCCGACACCGCGCTGATCCAGCAGTCGATTCGCGACTCGATGCCGGTGCGCGTGGTGTTCGATGCTGCCAGCGGTGGTTCTCAAGGCTACAAGTTGTTCGATGCCAAGGGCACCCAGATCGGCACTGGCAGCGTGGTGCCGGGTACGGACAACAAACTGTCGATTGCCGTGCCGATGCTCGATGCGGCCGGAAACCCAATCAAGGATGCCAGCGGCAACCCGCGTACCTTCAGCGTCGAGACCACTATCGGCGGCAGCCCGGCAGCCAATGACAGCTTTACCCTGTCGTTCAATGCCGATGGCAAGGCCGACAACCGTAACGCCACGGCGCTGCTGGGCTTGCAGACCAAGTCGACGGTCAACACCGGTTCTGGCGGCGGCACCAGCTTCACCTCGGCTTATGCTTCGCTGGTCGAGCGCGTAGGTGCCAAGGCCAACCAGGCGACCATCGACACCACGGCGACCGAGGCGGTGCTCAAGTCCGCCAGTGAAAGCCGCAGCGCGGTGTCCGGGGTCAACCTGGATGACGAAGCGGCCAGCCTGGTCAAGTTCCAGCACTACTACACGGCGTCGTCGCAGATCATCAAGGCGGCGCAAGAAACCTTCAGCACCCTGATCAATGCTTTGTAAGGAGTAGACTCTCGTGCGTATTTCCACTGCTCAGTTCTATGAGGCCAGCGCCAGTAGCTACTCCAAGAACTTCTCCAGCATGAACAAGACCAACGATCAGGTGACGTCGGGTATCCGTATCCAGACCGCCGCCGATGACCCGGTCGGTGCTGCGCGCCTGCTGTTGCTGCAACAGCAGCAGGCGTTGTTGGACCAGTACAGCGGCAACATCAATACCGTCAGCAATTCCCTGCTGCAGGAGGAGAGCGTGCTCTCCACCATCAACGACGCCATGCAGCGCGCCAGCGAGCTGGCGATTCGCGCCGGTGGCGCTGGGGTTACCGACTCTGATCGCACAGCCATCAGCACCGAGCTGAAAGAGATCGAGGCCAATATCTTCGGTTTGCTCAACTCGCGCGATGCCAACGGCGACTACATGTTTGGCGGCTCCAAAAGCACTACGCCGCCCTATGTGCGCAATTCCGATGGCACCTACAGCTACCACGGCGACCAGACCCAGCTGAGCTTGCAGGTGTCCGATACCCTGAACCTGGCTACCAACGACACGGGTTTCAGCATCTTCGACTCGGCCAGCAACAAGAGCCGCACCCAGTCGACCCTGCTGGTGCCTGCCACCGACGATGGCGTGGTCGGGGTGTCGTCAGGCCTGATGACCTCGAGCACCAGTTACAACAACAGCTTCACGGCAGGCCAGCCGTACAAGTTGACCTTCACCAGCGCAACCCAATACACCATCACCGATGCCAATGGCCGGGACGTTACGTCTGAAACCCCTACCAACGGTACATTCGACAGCAAGACGGAAGGGGCCAACCGCATTGCCCTGCGTGGCGTGGAGTTCGAAATCACCGTTACCCTGGAAGAGGGCGCCGATGCCGATGCGGCAGTGGCGGGGCGCGAGTTTTCCCTGGAGGCACGCCCAGACTCGTTCAATGCCACGCGTAATGGCAACAACACGTCCAGTGCCCAGATCACCAGCAGCAGCGTGACCGACGAAGCCGCCTATCGCAGCACCTTCCCCAGCAATGGTGCGGTGATCAAGTTCACAGGTCCTGGCGCTTACGAGCTCTATGCCCAGCCGCTGACGGCCGATAGCAAGGCGATAGCCACGGGTACCTTTACCGCGCCGTCGTTGACCGTGGCCGGGGTGACTTACCAGGTGGCCGGTTCGCCGGAGGCGGGTGACCAGTTCGCGGTCACTGCCAATACCCACCAGAACCAGAACGTGCTGGAAACCATCAGCCAGCTGCGTGCTGCGCTGGACACGCCGGTGACCGGTGCTGGCTCGGCCAATGCGTTGAAGGACGCGGCAGCTTCGGCCATCGCCAACCTGGCCAGCGCCCGTGAGCAGGTGGACATTACCCGGGGTTCGATCGGTGCCCGTGGCAACTCGCTGGAGATCCAGCGCCAGGAGAACACCAGCCTGGGCCTGGCCAACAAGACCACCCAGAACGCCATCGGCAACACCGACATGTCGCAGGCGGCCATCACCCTGACCTTGCAGCAGGCCATGCTGGAGGCCTCGCAGCTGGCTTTCTCGCGTATTTCCCAGCTGAGCCTGTTCAACAAGCTTTAAGCTGCCCTTTCGCGACACAAGGCCGCCCCCACATCGGCCTTGTGTCCGCCTGGTCATTCCTCGAATTCCCCAGTCTCCACACCATTGGCACGGCTTTCGTAGCATTTCAATGTGACCAATGAGTCAAAACGGTCATCTTCCCTGTATTCTATGCAGCAGCTGTTGCAGCATTTTGTTACCGGTGCGCAGGCGAGCTCTGCCTTCAACCCCTGGCGGTGACGCTCCGGTATTTGGCGCCCTCAATTCATCGAGTGGTGGTCTTTGGCTGTTTTCATTGGGAAGCCAGAATGATTGGCATCAAAAGCATCGCGAGTTACGTGCCCACCGCTGGCCTGGACAACTACGTCCAGGGTGCGAAGTTCGGCAAGGACGAAGAGTTCATGTTCGGCAAGATCGGCGCCTCGTTCCTGCCGCGCAAGGCCGAAGAACAGGAAACCTCCGACCTGTGCGTGGAAGCCGCCCGGGCCCTGTTCGCCAGCAACCCCGACCTTGATCCGCAATCGATCGATGCGTTGATCGTGGTCACCCAGAACGGTGACGAAGAAGGCCTGCCGCACACCGCCGCCATCGTCCAGAGCAAACTTGGCCTGTCGACCCGCGTGGCGGCGTTCGACGTGTCGCTGGGCTGCTCGGGCTACGTGTATGGCCTGTATGCGATCAAGGGCTTCATGGAGGCGGCAGGGCTGAAGAATGGCCTGCTGATCACCGCCGACCCGTATTCGAAGATCGTCGACCCGGAAGACCGCAACACCACCATGCTGTTCGGCGATGCCGCCACGGCTACCTGGATGGGCGAAGATGCGGTGTGGAACCTCGGCCAGGCGCGTTTTGGTACTGATGGTTCCGGTGCCGAGCACCTGAAGGTCACCGATGGCAAGTTCTTCATGAACGGCCGCCAGGTGTTCAACTTTGCCCTGGTCAAGGTGCCGGCGCACCTGCACGAACTGCTGGATGCCAGTGGCCTGAAGTCGTCGGATATCGATGCCTTCTGCATTCACCAGGGCAGTGCGGCGATTGTCGACGCCGTGGCGCGACGTTTCGAAGAGCAGCACCCGGAGAAGTTCGTCAAGGACATGCTGGAAACCGGCAATACCGTGTCCTCCAGTGTGCCGCTGCTGCTGCAGAAGCACATGCTCGATGGCAGCTGGAAGCGTGTGGCCATCAGTGGCTTTGGTGTGGGCCTGTCGTGGGGCTCTGCCATCCTGTATCGCGACTGATCCCCCGGTTAGTCCAAAAAAGCGCCCGGCGGCCACCGCCCGGCGCTTTTTTCATGTCTGTGGCATGCGGCCCCGATGCCCTGTAGGAGCAGCCTTGTGCTGCGAAGGGGCCAGCAAGGCAAATGAATTTTTGTGGTCGTGCGGGCCTCTTCGCAGCGCAAGGCTGCTCCTACAGGGAGCTGTGGCTGCTTCGTTCTGGGTTTTTGACGCCAATAAACCGGCCTTAACCCCTTGATTTCTCGGGGCTGGCCCCATGCCAGCATTTTTTTTTCGAAAAAGCCCTCAAGCAACCCGCGCACCCGACGATAACTATTACGAAGGTTCTCTAGGCCAATCCGGCGGTTGCCAAGGCCGGAAGCCGCAGTACCCATCCAACGAGGATTTCGTCATGGCTTTAACTGTAAACACCAACATTGCGTCGATCACCACCCAGGGCAACCTGACCAAGGCCAGCACTGCCCAGACCACTTCGATGCAGCGTCTGTCCTCGGGTCTGCGCATCAACAGCGCCAAAGATGACGCTGCTGGCCTGCAGATCAGCAACCGTCTGACCAGCCAGATCAACGGCCTGGGCCAGGCTGTGAAGAACGCCAACGACGGTATCTCGATCGCCCAGACCGCTGAAGGTGCAATGCAGGCTTCGACCGACATCCTGCAAAAAATGCGTACCCTGGCACTGTCCTCGGCTACTGGCTCCCTGAGCGCCGACGACCGTAAGTCGAACAACGACGAATACCAGGCTCTGACCGCGGAACTGACCCGTATCTCGCAGACCACCACGTTCGGTGGCCAGAAACTGCTGGACGGTTCGTACGGCACCAAGGCCATCCAGGTCGGCGCCAACGCCAACGAAACCATCAACCTGACGCTGGACAACGTTGCTGCTAACAACATTGGCTCGCAGCAGGTCAAAAGCGTTGCTATCACTCCAAGCGCTACGGGTGTTGACGCAGGTACTGTAACTGTGACCGGTAACGGTCAAACCAAGGACGTTACCGTTACTGCCGGTGATTCGGCCAAAACGATCGCTGCCAACCTCAATGGCGCTATCGGTGGTTTGACTGCAACTGCAAGCACTGAAGTTCAGTTCAGTGTTGATAAAACTGCAATTGCCGGCGTGACTGCTGGTCCTGCCGCCAACTTCGAGCTGACCGTTGGTAGCCAGAAAGTATCGTTTGTTGGTGTGACCGACACTGCTAGTCTTGCAGACCAGCTGAAATCTAACGCCGCTAAGCTGGGCATCAGCGTCAACTATGATGAATCCAACGGCGGTTCGCTTTCCGTCAAGTCGGATACCGGCGAAAACCTGGTATTCGGTGCCGGTGACGCAGCTGCTCAAGCTGGTATCAAGGTTAATGCCAAAGACGGTAATGGCGAGTACGCTGCTTCCGGCACTGCACTGACCGCTGCTGATCTGTATGTTACCGGTGCAATTTCGCTGGATTCGGCCAAAGGCTACTCGCTGACCGGCGGTGGTGTAACCAAGCTGTTCTCTGCTGCTGGTACTGCAGCGACCTCGGTTAAGACTACTATCGCTGACACCGACGTCACGGACGCTACCAAGGCACAGAACGCTCTGGCGGTTATCGACAAGGCCATCGGTTCGATCGACAGCGTCCGTTCGGGCCTGGGTGCTACTCAGAACCGTCTGCAAACCACCGTCGACAACCTGCAGAACATCCAGAAGAACTCCACCGCTGCTCGCTCCACCGTGCAGGACGTGGACTTCGCCTCGGAAACTGCCGAGCTGACCAAGCAGCAGACTCTGCAACAGGCTTCGACTGCAATCCTGTCGCAGGCTAACCAGCTGCCATCCTCGGTCCTGAAACTGCTCCAGTAATTCAGGCGCCTGAGTAAAGGGTGAAAGGGCGCGTTTACGTGCCCTTTCGCCCTTTTTGACATGAGGAGTTCGAAACATGGACATGAGTGTCAAGCTGAGCCAGGTGTATCCGTCCGTGTTACCCCAGGCGCCAGTCGCTGATCGTGACCGGGACCCTGCGGTGCCTGCCAAAGTGCAGGAAGCTGCTACCCCCGATAACCAGCCGCACTCGCGCGAAGACCTGGAAAAGGCGGTTGGCGAGATTCGTGATTTCGTCCAGTCGAGCCAGCGTCAGCTGGATTTTTCCATTGATGATTCCACCGGTCGGGTCGTGGTCAAGGTAATTGCCACCCAGTCCGGCGAGGTGATCCGGCAGCTTCCGTCGGAACTTGCGCTGAAATTGGCGCAAAGCCTCAGTGAAGCCAGCAGCCTGCTATTCGATGATCAAGCATAGGCTGGCATGATTTTTGTTGCTGTCGACGCTTTGGTGGTTTTGTCCGCCAAGGATCCAGCAGCTACTGAACAAGGAGAGCAATGATGGCAGGTACAACAGTCAGCGGTATTGGCTCGGGCATCGATACCCAGGCGATCGTCGATTCGCTGGTGGCCGCGCAGAAAGCGCCGAAGCAGGCGCAGATCAATACGCAAACGCTGAAGGCAACCACCACGTTGTCCTCTATTGGCAAGATTCAGGCGGCCCTGGATGCGTTCCGCGGCGCCTTGACCAACATGACCGACACCAATAGCTTTGGTGGCCTGAGCCTTAAGTCTTCGGATGAGAAGGTCGCGACCGTGACCATGGGCACCGGGGCTGCCAACGGCTCGTTCAAGTTGATTGTCGACAAGCTGGCGACGGCGTCGAAGGTTTCGACCAAGGTTTACGCCAATGGTGCGGGCTCGGTAGTAAACCCCGGTAGCACGCCGACCACCTTGACGATGACTCAGAATGGCAAGGCTTACGATCTCAGTGTTCCTGCCGGTGCAACCTTGCAGCAGGTGCGCGATAGCATCAATAGCCAGTTTGGTACGGCGGGTCTGAGTGCCAACGTACTGACGGATGCCAATGGCTCGCGTCTGGTTGTTACCTCTACCAAGATGGGCGAAGGCTCCGACATTACGCTTTCGGGCAACTCGGGTATCGATACCGGCTATACCGTGGTCGAAGAGCCGGCAGACGCCGAGTACACGCTCGACGGTGTTGCCATGAAGTCCAAGACCAACGACATCAACGATGCCGTCAGCGGGCTCAATATCAAGTTAGTGGGTACGTCGCCGACAAATGCTACGAGTGGTGAAAAGACAGCGACTATTCTCTCGTTGACTACCAGTTCCGCCACATTGAAGTCGGGGCTGAAGGGGTTCATCGATACCTATAATGCCTTGCTCACTGTGATGAACGCAGAAACCAAGGTCACCAAGAATGCCGATGGCTCCATGACTGCTGCGGCGCTGACCGGTGATGCCACGATGCGCACTTTGATGACGTCTATTCGTGAAGAGCTCAATGCAGTATCCGGCAACGGTACCTTGAAATCGCTCGCCGCCTTCGGTGTTACCTCCGCTCAGGATGGCGGTGCGCTTAGTCTCGACGACAAGAAGTGGGAGAAGGCTGCTTCCACCAATGCTGCGGACCTGACCAGTATTTTCAATGGCAAGGATGGCCTGCTGGCACGCTTGCAAAAGGTGACCGAGCCCTTCGCCAAGGCCAGTACCGGCACCCTCGCCGAACGCTCCAAGGTCCTGAGCGAAAGCCTGACCAAGCTGAAGACCGAGCAGGACACCCTGGACGCCCGTATGGAAGCCCTGCAGAAGAGCCTGCAGGACAAGTACAACAACATGGATACCCTGGTCACCCAGCTGCGCCAGCAGCAGAATTCCGTGCTCAGCACCCTCAACGCGCTGAACAAGTCGAACAGTGACGATTAATCCGTGAACATTGCATGGAGTCCGGGCATGATGCCGGGCTTCATGTCATCGGCCGGTAAAGTTTTTCGCCGCCTGCCCGATACAAGGAATATCTCCCCCTTAAGCCTGCCCGTCACGAGGTCGCAAGATGAATCCCATGAGAGCCCTTCGTCAGTACCAGAAGGTCAATTCCCATGCCCAGATTTCCGAAGCTACGCCGCATCGCCTGGTGCAGATGCTGATGGAAGGCGGTCTCGATCGCATGGCGCAGGCCAAGGGTGCCATGGCGCGTGGCGACATTGCGGAAAAGGGCCTGATGCTCGGCAAGGCGATCGACATCATCATTGGTCTGCGCGATGGCCTGCAGCCTGAAAAGAGTGAAAACCCCGAGTACGTTGAAAAACTCGACGCCCTCTACGTTTACATGACCAACCGCCTGATGCAGGCCAACGTGGACAACGATGCCGGCATTATCGACGAAGTTGCCCAACTGCTGATTACCGTGAAAAGTGGTTGGGATGGCATTGCCGATGCTCAGCCTGCCAGCTGAAGGCAAGGAGATTACCGTGACCGCACTGCAACGCCTCGATGACACCTGCGACGCCCTGATCGGCGCCTTGGGTGAGCGTGACTGGGAAGCCATCGCCAAGCTGGATGTGGCGTGCCGCACGTGCATTGACGAGGTGCTGGCAACCCACGCGATGGACCAGGCGTTGCTGCGGGAGAAGCTGGAAGGGGTGCTGCAGGTCTACCGCAACCTGATCGACGTGACAACCGGTGAACGCCAGGCAATTGCCGAAGAGATGATGCAGATCAATCAAGCTAAAAATGCTTCGAAGGTTTACCATCTGTTCAGTTAAGATGCGCACAACTTAACAAAAGGCGCCATAAATTTGACTGTGTGGGCCTTTTTGACTTTACTAGTGGCTGTTTTCGAATTTCAGACGTCCGAACACTGACCATTCAGTCGGAATGATGTCGAGCATGCCCCTGCAGGGCGCCGATATGACTAGGGAAGTTGCTATTGCATGTGGCGTGAAACCAAGATTCTGCTGATCGATGACGACAGCGCGCGCCGCCGCGACCTTGCGGTGGTGCTGAACTTCCTCGGCGAAGAAAACCTCGCGTGCGCCAGCCATGACTGGCAGCAGGCGGTGGAGCCTTTGTCCTCGAGCCGCGAAGTGCTGTGCGTGCTCATCGGTACCGTAAATGCTCCGGGCAACCTTCTTGGGCTGCTTAAGACAGTGGCTGCCTGGGATGAGTTCCTTCCGGTTCTGCTTTTAGGTGAAATTTCTTCTGCAGAGTTGCCAGAAGACCTTCGCCGCCGGGTACTTTCCAACCTGGAAATGCCGCCAAGCTACAGCCAACTGCTGGATTCGCTGCACCGTGCCCAGGTCTACCGCGAAATGTACGACCAGGCGCGCGAGCGCGGTCGCCAACGCGAGCCCAACTTGTTCCGCAGCCTGGTAGGCACCAGCCGTGCCATCCAGCATGTGCGGCAGATGATGCAGCAAGTGGCCGATACCGATGCCAGCGTGCTGATCCTGGGTGAGTCGGGCACTGGCAAGGAAGTGGTGGCGCGCAACCTGCACTACCATTCCAAGCGCCGTGAAGCGCCATTCGTACCGGTCAACTGCGGTGCGATCCCGGCTGAGCTGCTGGAAAGCGAACTGTTCGGTCACGAGAAGGGTGCCTTTACCGGGGCAATCACCAGCCGTGCCGGGCGTTTCGAGCTGGCCAATGGCGGCACCCTGTTCCTCGACGAAATCGGTGACATGCCGTTGCCGATGCAGGTCAAGCTGTTGCGCGTGCTGCAAGAGCGCACCTTCGAGCGCGTGGGTAGCAACAAGACCCAGAGCATCGATGTGCGCATCATCGCCGCGACGCACAAAAACCTCGAAAGCATGATCGAGGACGGCACCTTCCGTGAAGACTTGTACTACCGCCTGAACGTGTTCCCCATCGAGATGGCGCCGTTGCGTGAGCGGGTGGAAGACATCCCGTTGCTGATGAACGAGCTGATTTCGCGCATGGAGCACGAGAAGCGCGGGTCCATTCGCTTCAACTCTGCGTCGATCATGTCGCTGTGTCGCCACGGCTGGCCGGGTAACGTGCGTGAGTTGGCCAACCTGGTCGAGCGCATGGCGATCATGCACCCGTACGGGGTGATTGGCGTGTCCGAACTGCCGAAGAAATTCCGCTATGTCGACGATGAAGACGAGCAGATGGTCGACAGCCTGCGCAGTGATCTGGAGGAGCGCGTGGCCATCAATGGCCACACGCCGAACTTCAGCAACCATGCCATGCTGCCGCCTGAAGGCCTGGACCTCAAGGACTACCTCGGCAGCCTGGAGCAGGGGCTGATCCAGCAGGCGCTGGACGATGCCAACGGTATCGTTGCGCGCGCAGCGGAACGTTTGCGTATTCGTCGTACCACGCTGGTGGAGAAGATGCGCAAGTATGGTATGAGCCGCCAGGGTGGCGAGGATCAGGCAGAAGATTGACCTTGTTGGGGGTGGTGTTCGCCTCGGCTTCTTTGGTGCCTGTCAGATCGAGTGCCGCCCGCGCGGCGCTCGATTTCCGCCCCACCACATCCCTCAGTCATGGCCGAGTCATGCCCCAGTTATACATTTAACCCCATCCCCGGCACGGCTATTGCTACACCGCTGGCAACACACCGTTTTTATGACGGTCAGCCACGCGAGAGAGCACGATGCCCCAGGCCGCCCACATAACCCGAGCCCCCGATCAACAGGGGCAAACCCCGGTCGAGCAGGACAGCCGCCTGGGTATCGAGCAAGCCTTCACCCTGTTCAATCAGGTATCCAGCCAGCTGAGCCAGTCCTACAGCCTGCTCGAAGCTCGGGTCAGTGAGCTCAAGGGTGAGCTGGCCGTGGTCAGCGCCCAGCGCATTGACGAACTCAGCGAAAAAGAACGCCTGGCCAACCGCCTGCAGAACCTGCTGGACCTGCTGCCTGGTGGGGTGGTCGTGATCGATGGTCAGGGCCTGGTGCGCGAAGCCAACCCGGCCGCCTCCCAGCTGCTTGGCGAGCCGCTTATCGGCCAATTGTGGCGCCAGGTAATCGCCCGCAGCTTCGCCCCGCGCAAGGATGACGGCCACGAAGTCTCACTGCGCGACGGCCGCCGCCTGTCGATCGCCACTCGCTCGCTGGATGCCGAACCCGGCCAGTTGGTGCTGCTCAACGACCTGACTGAAACCCGTCGCCTGCAAGACCAGCTGGCACGTCACGAGCGTCTGTCGTCGCTGGGGCGCATGGTCGCCTCGCTGGCCCATCAGATCCGCACACCGCTGTCGGCCGCCATGCTCTACGCCAGCCACCTGGCCGATGACGAGCCGGCACTGAGCGCGGAAACCCGCCAGCGCTTCGCCGCTACCTTGAAAGAGCGTCTGCATGAGCTGGAGCACCAGGTGCGTGACATGCTGGTATTCGCCCGTGGCGAGTTGCCGCTGGGTGATCGGGTGACCCCGAAAGCCTTGTTCCAGGCCCTGCAGCAAGCGGCCCAGGCGCATGTGCAGGGGCACGCCGTGCGCTGGCAGTGTGACAGCCACCTGGGTGAGCTGCTGTGCAACCGCGACACCCTGGTCGGCGCTTTGCTCAACCTGATCGAAAATGCCCTGCAGGCCAGCGACGGCCCGGCGCGGCTCAAGGTGCACCTGTACCGCCGCGAATGCAGCTTGCACCTGTGCGTCAGCGATGCCGGCAGCGGCATCGATGCTGATTTGCTCGGCCGCCTGGGTGAGCCGTTTCTTACCACCAAGGCCACAGGTACGGGCTTGGGCCTGGCTGTAGTCAAGGCGGTGGTGCGGGCGCACCAGGGCACGATCAACCTGCGCTCGAAGGTAGGCCGGGGTACCTGCGTGCGGGTAGAACTGCCCTTGATCGACGGGCAATTGGCGGAGGGTGTGTAATGGCGGTCAAGGTGCTGCTGGTCGAGGACGACCGCGTATTGCGCCAGGCGCTGGGCGATACCTTGGAAATCGGCGGTTTCGCCTACCAGGCCGTGGGCAGTGCTGAAGAGGCGCTGGAGGCTGTGCGGGGTGACGCCTTCAGCCTGGTGGTCAGTGACGTGAACATGCCTGGCATGGATGGGCATCAGCTGCTGAGTCAGCTGCGCCGCCAGCAACCACAGCTGCCGGTGTTGTTGATGACGGCGCACGCTGCCGTCGAGCGTGCGGTCGAGGCCATGCGCCAGGGCGCCGCCGATTACCTGGTCAAGCCGTTCGAGCCCAAGGCGCTGTTGAGTCTTGTGCAGCGCCATGCCGCCGGGCGAGTGACCGGCGAAGAGGGGCCGGTGGCCTGCGAGCCGGCCAGCCGCCAACTGCTGGAGCTGGCCGCACGGGTTGCGCGCAGTGACTCGACCGTGCTGATTTCCGGCGAGTCCGGTACCGGCAAGGAAGTGCTGGCGCGTTACATTCACCAGCAGTCGCCACGTGCCACGCAACCCTTCGTCGCGATCAACTGCGCGGCGATCCCCGACAACATGCTCGAAGCCACCCTGTTCGGCCACGAGAAGGGGGCGTTCACCGGCGCTATCGCCGCCCAGGCCGGCAAGTTCGAGCAGGCCGAAGGCGGCACCCTGCTGCTCGACGAGATCTCGGAAATGCCCATGGCGTTGCAGGCCAAGCTGCTGCGCGTGCTGCAGGAACGCGAAGTGGAGCGGGTGGGCGGCCGCAAGCCGATCAGCCTCGACATTCGTGTGCTGGCCACCACCAACCGTGACCTGGCGGGGGAAGTGGCAGCTGGGCGCTTTCGCGAAGACCTGTACTACCGCTTGTCGGTGTTCCCGCTGGCCTGGCGCCCGCTACGTGAGCGCCCAGGCGATATCCTGCAGCTGGCCGAGCGCTTGCTGGCGCGGCATGTGGCCAAGATGAAGCATGCCCCGGTGCGCCTATCGCCGCAGGCACGCGCTTGCCTGCAGGCCTATGCCTGGCCAGGCAATGTGCGCGAACTGGACAACGCGTTGCAGCGGGCGCTGATCCTGCAACAGGGTGGCGTGATCGAGGCGGCGGATTTTTGTCTGGCAGGCGCCATTCCGTTGTCGGCTGGCACGGAGCCATCGCTTGAGGTGGCCGCTGAGGCCGGCGGCCTGGGTGATGACATGCGCCGTCACGAGTACCAGATGATCATCGACACCCTGCGCGCCGAGCGCGGCCGCCGCAAAGAGGCGGCCGAACGCCTGGGGATCAGCCCGCGTACCTTGCGCTATAAGCTGGCGCAGATGCGTGATGCCGGGTTTGACGTCGAGGCCAGCCTTTTCGGTTGAGCTGCAAGGCTGGCACCTTTGTTGCTTTACGTAGGCTATTCGCCGCATGAGTGTCAAAAAAATGCGGCCGCAGGAGAGAGAAGGGTCATGAGCCAAGGTGTTGAATTCAATCGTCTGATGTTGGACATGCGGGCCATGCAGGCCGATGCCATGTCGCTGCCCAAGGTCACCGCAGCACCAGAGCTGGCGCCTGGGCAAAGTACCTTCGCCGACATGCTCGGCCAGGCCATCGGCAAGGTGCATGAGACGCAGCAGGCTTCGACCCAACTGGCCAACGCCTTCGAAATCGGCAAGAGCGGCGTCGACCTGACCGACGTGATGATCGCTTCGCAAAAGGCCAGCGTGTCGATGCAGGCCATGACCCAGGTACGCAACAAGCTGGTCCAGGCGTATCAGGACATCATGCAGATGCCGGTTTGAGGACGGATGTAACCCATGGCTGAAGCAGTCGTCGAAAACGCCCCCGCCAAGGCTGGCTCGCCAGCGGCCAAGCCGCCGTTGTTTGGCATGGCGTTTCTGGAAAACATCTCGCAGATGCCCATGCTGCGCCAAATTGGCCTCATGGTTGGCCTGGCGGCCAGCGTGGCCATTGGCTTTGCCGTGGTGCTGTGGTCGCAACAGCCCGATTACCGTCCGTTGTACGGCAGCCTGTCGGGCATGGACACCAAGCAGGTCATGGATACCCTGGCCGCTGCTGACATCCCCTACAACGTGGAGCCCAACTCGGGTGCTCTGCTGGTCAAGGCCGACGACCTCTCCCGTGCGCGCCTGAAACTGGCAGCCGCCGGCGTAGCGCCAAGCGACGGTAATGTCGGTTTCGAACTGCTCGACAAGGAGCAGGGCCTGGGCACCAGCCAGTTCATGGAGGCCACTCGCTACCGCCGCAGCCTCGAAGGCGAACTGGCGCGCACTGTTTCCAGCCTGAACAACGTCAAGGCCGCGCGCGTGCACCTGGCTATCCCGAAAAGCTCGGTGTTCGTGCGTGATGAGCGCAAGCCCAGCGCTTCGGTACTGGTCGAGTTGTACCCGGGTCGCGCCTTGGAAGCCGGGCAGGTGATGGCCATCGTCAACCTGGTAGCCACCAGTGTGCCGGAACTGGACAAATCCCAGGTCACCGTCGTCGACCAGAAGGGCAACCTGCTGTCCGAGCAGATCCAGGATTCATCACTGACCCAAGCCGGCAAGCAGTTCGACTACAGCCGCCGGGTAGAGAGCATGCTCACCCAGCGTGTGCACAACATCCTGCAGCCGGTGCTGGGCAACGACCGTTACAAGGCCGAAGTGTCTGCCGACCTCGACTTCAGCGCGGTCGAGTCCACCTCCGAACAGTTCAATCCCGACCAGCCGGCACTGCGCAGCGAGCAGTCGGTCGATGAACAACGTGCCAGCAGCCAAGGCCCGCAAGGCGTGCCAGGCGCGCTGAGCAACCAGCCGCCGGGCGCCGCGTCGGCACCGCAAACCACCGGTGGCGCTGCCACGCCAGCTTCGGCCATTCAGCCGGGCCAGCCGCTGGTCGATGCCAACGGCCAGCAGATCATGGACCCAGCCACCGGCCAGCCGATGCTCGCGCCGTACCCGTCAGATAAACGTCAGCAAAGCACCAAGAACTTCGAACTGGACCGTTCCATCAGCCATACCCGCCAGCAGCAAGGCCGCATGACCCGTCTGTCGGTGGCGGTGGTGGTGGACGATCAGGTCAAGCTCGACCCTGCCACGGGTGACGCCACCCGTGCGCCGTGGGCTGCCGAGGACCTGGCGCGCTTTACCCGCCTGGTGCAGGACGCCGTCGGCTTCGATGCCAGCCGTGGCGACAGCGTGACGGTGATCAACGTGCCGTTCGCCGCCGACCGTGGCGAGGAAATCGCCGACATCGCCTTCTACCAGCAGCCGTGGTTCTGGGACATCGTCAAGCAGGTGCTGGGTGTGGTGTTCATCCTGGTGCTGGTGTTCGGTGTGCTGCGGCCGGTGCTCAACAATATTACAGGGGGCGGCAAGCAGGCTGCCTCGGATAGCGACATGGAGCTGGGCGGCATGATGGGTCTGGATGGCGAGTTGGCCAACGACCGCGTCAGCCTGGGTGGCCCGACAAGCATTCTGCTGCCTAGCCCGAGCGAGGGTTACGAGGCACAGCTCAACGCAATCAAAGGCCTGGTGGCCGAAGACCCGGGCCGTGTCGCCCAGGTCGTGAAAGACTGGATCAACGCCGATGAGTGATAACCGAGCCGTTACCGCCAAGCTGAGCCGCGTCGACAAAGCGGCGATCCTTCTGCTCTCGCTGGGCGAGACCGATGCGGCCCAGGTGCTGCGGCACATGGGGCCCAAGGAAGTGCAGCGGGTGGGTGTGGCCATGGCGCAGATGGGCAATGTGCACCGTGACCAGGTCGAGCAGGTGATGAGCGAATTCGTCGACATCGTCGGCGACCAGACCAGCCTGGGCGTGGGGTCCGACGCGTACATCCGCAAGATGCTCAACCAGGCGCTGGGCGAGGACAAGGCCAATGGCCTGGTCGACCGCATCCTGCTTGGCGGCAACACCAGCGGCCTGGACAGCCTCAAGTGGATGGAACCACGCGCCGTGGCCGACGTGATCCGCTACGAGCACCCGCAGATCCAGGCCATCGTGGTGGCCTACCTCGACCCTGACCAGGCTGGTGAAGTGCTGAGCAACTTCGACCACAAGGTGCGCCTGGACATCGTCTTGCGCGTGTCGTCGCTGAACACCGTGCAGCCGGCGGCGCTGAAGGAGCTTAACCAGATCCTCGAGAAGCAGTTCTCGGGCAACTCCAACGCCGCACGCACCACCCTGGGTGGTATCAAGCGTGCTGCCGACATCATGAACTTCCTCGACAGCTCGGTGGAAGGTGCGCTGATGGATGCGATCCGCGAAATCGACAGCGACCTGTCGGAGCAGATCGAGGACCTGATGTTCGTCTTCAACAACCTGGCCGACGTCGACGACCGGGGTATCCAGGCACTGCTGCGCGAAGTGTCGTCCGACGTGCTGGTGGTGTCGCTCAAGGGTGCCGACGAGCGGGTCAAGGACAAGATCTTCAAGAACATGTCCAAACGTGCCTCGGAACTGCTGCGCGACGACCTGGAGGCCAAGGGGCCGGTGCGGGTCAGCGACGTGGAAACGGCGCAGAAGGAAATCCTCACCATCGCCCGTCGCATGGCCGAGGCCGGCGAGATCGTGCTCGGCGGCAAGGGTGCCGAGGAAATGATTTAAGCGGCAAGCTTCACGCTTTGACCAACAGGCATTTCAATGTCCACCAAAGAACATCACCCCAGCGACCTGATCCGTGCCCGCGACCTAGAGGGCGTGGACGTATGGGCGCTGCCCAGCTTCGACCCCGAGCCAGAGCCCGTCCCCGAGCCTGAGCCGGAGCCTGAGGTCATCGAGGAAGAAGTCGAGGAAGTGCCGCTGGAAGAAGTCCAGCCGCTAACCCTGGAAGAGCTCGAAGCCATCCGCCAGGAGGCCTACAACGAGGGCTTCGCCACCGGTGAGCGTGAAGGCTTCCACAGTACCCAGCTTAAGGTCCGCCAGGAAGCCGAAGAGGCTCTGAAGGCCAAGCTGGAAAGCCTCGAGCGGCTGATGGCCAACCTGATGGAGCCGATTGCCGAGCAGGACACGCAAATCGAGAAGTCGCTGGTACACCTGGTGGCGCACATGACCCGTCAGGTGATAGGTCGCGAGCTGCGCAACGATTCCAGCCAGATCACCCAGGTGTTGCGCGAAGCGCTCAAGCTGCTGCCCATGGGCGCGGACAATATCCGCATCCACCTCAACCCGCAGGATTTCGACCTGGCCAAGGCCCTGCGAGAGCGCCATGAGGAAAGCTGGCGGCTGCTGGAAGACAGCGCACTGCTGCCTGGCGGCTGCCGCATTGAAACGGCCCACAGCCGTATCGACGCGACCATGGAAACACGTATCGAAAAAGCCGTTGCACAACTGTTCGACCAGTTGCACGACCATTCCCTGCACCCGGCGGCGCCAGACATGTCGGTAGACCTGGGCAGTCCGGTGGATACCGCTGATGCACCTTGAGCGCACCAGTTTCGGCAAGCGCCTGGGCACCTACGCCGAGGCCATCGAACTGCCGGCGCAACCTGTCGTTGAAGGCCGCCTGCTGCGCATGGTCGGCCTCACCCTGGAAGCCGAGGGCCTGCGCGCCGCAGTAGGCAGCCGTTGCCTGGTGATCAACGACGACAGTTACCACCCGGTGCAGGTCGAGGCCGAAGTCATGGGCTTTTCCGGGCCCAAGGTGTTCCTCATGCCGGTTGGCAGCATCGTCGGCATTGCCCCGGGCGCCCGGGTGGTGCCGCTGGATGACGGCGGCCGCCTGCCCATGGGCATGAGCATGCTGGGGCGGGTGCTCGACGGCGCCGGCCGCGCGCTGGATGGCAAGGGCGGCATGAAGGCCGAGGACTGGGTGCCGATGGACGGCCCGGTGATCAACCCGCTCAACCGCGACCCTATCAGCAAGCCACTGGATGTGGGCATTCGCAGCATCAACGGTCTGCTTACTGTCGGCCGTGGTCAGCGATTGGGCCTGTTTGCCGGTACCGGTGTGGGTAAATCGGTGCTGCTGGGCATGATGACACGCTTCACTGAAGCCGAAATCATCGTGGTCGGCCTGATCGGTGAGCGGGGGCGCGAAGTGAAGGAATTCATCGAGCATATCCTCGGTGAGGAGGGCCTCAAGCGCTCGGTGGTGGTGGCCTCGCCGGCTGACGATGCGCCACTGATGCGCCTGCGTGCCGCCATGTACTGCACGCGCATTGCCGAGTACTTCCGCGACAAAGGCAAGAATGTGCTGTTGCTGATGGACTCGCTCACCCGTTTCGCCCAGGCTCAGCGGGAAATCGCCCTGGCCATCGGTGAGCCGCCGGCCACCCGGGGTTACCCGCCATCGGTGTTCGCCAAGCTGCCAAAGCTGGTGGAGCGGGCAGGCAATGGCGAGCCGGGCGGTGGTTCGATCACGGCGTTCTATACCGTGCTGTCCGAGGGCGACGACCAGCAGGACCCTATCGCCGACTCGGCACGGGGTGTGCTCGACGGCCACTTTGTGCTGTCGCGCCGGCTGGCTGAGGAAGGCCATTACCCGGCTATCGACATCGAAGCCTCGATTAGCCGGGTCATGCCCCAGGTGGTCGATGCCGACCACTTGCGCCAGGCGCAGAAGTTCAAGCAGCTGTGGTCGCGCCTGTCGCAAAGCCGCGACCTGATCAGCGTGGGTGCCTACGTGGCGGGTGGTGACCCGGAGACCGACCTGGCCATTGCCTTGCAATCGAAGCTGGTGGAGTTTCTGCGCCAAGGCCTGCGTGAAAACGTGGGTATGGCGCAGAGCCGCGAACAGCTGGGGGCGATTTTCACGCCCCCGGCAGGCTGATAAGCCATGGCGCTGCCCGGACGCGCCGCGCGCCTGGCGCCGGTGGTGGACATGGCCGAAGAGGCCGAGCGCAAGGCGGCTCAGCGCCTTGGGCACTTCCAGCAGCAGGTGGTCACGGCCCAGGCCAAGCTGGCCGAGCTGGAGCGCTTTCGCGAGGATTACCAGTTGCAGTGGATCAACCGCGGCGGGCAGGGCGTCAATGGCAGCTGGCTGGTCAACTACCAGCGTTTTCTTGGGCAGTTGGAAGCGGCCATGACCCAGCAGCGGCAAAGCCTGGTCTGGCATCAGAACAACCTCAACAACGCCCGTGGTGTCTGGCAGCAGGCCTATGCCCGGGTGGAAGGGTTGCGCAAGCTGGTGCAGCGCTACATGGACGAAGCCCGGCGCGCTGAAGACAAGCGTGAGCAGCGGTTGCTGGACGAACTGTCCCAGCGCCTGCCTCGGCAGAGTCATTTATAGGTCTCGGGTGCTTGCCCTGGCACTTTCTGCGCCTGTGCCGAGCACTTGTCACCCCCGGCATCGCCTGCTAAACCTTAAGGAGTTGCATCCGCCATCATCGAAGGAATCGCTAGCATGGCAGTCGAGACTGATTTTTCGCAGGACGGGAAAAAGCTGACGATCAAGGTCAAGGGTCGCTTCGATTTCGGCAAGCATCAGGAATTTCGCGATGCCTACGAACGTCAGCCCGATCGGCCCGATTCGGTGGTCGTCGACCTGAAGGACACCACCTACCTCGACAGTTCCGCGCTCGGCATGCTGCTGTTGCTGCGCGACCACGCGGGCGGCGATGAGTCCGATGTGCGGGTGGTGCATGCCAGCTCTGACGTGCGCAAGATCCTCGCCATTTCCAATTTCGAAAAACTCTTCGATATCAGTTGAGCGCCGACATGCCGGCCGAACAGGCGTTGACCGTGCTGGTCGCCGAGGACGGGGCCGCCGACCGCCTGTTGTTGGCGCAGATCGTGCGCCGTCAGGGCCACCAGGTCGTCACCGCGGAAAACGGCGAGCAGGCGGTAGCACTGTTCATCGAGCGGCGCCCGCAGTTGGTGCTGCTTGATGCGCTGATGCCGGTGATGGACGGCTTCGAGGCGGCGCGGCAAATCAAGGCCCTGGCGGGCGAAGCGCTGGTGCCGATCATTTTCCTGACCTCGCTGAACGAGGAGGAAGGCCTGGTGCGCTGCCTGGAAGCGGGTGGCGATGACTTCATGGCCAAACCCTACAGCGCGGTGATCCTCGCCGCCAAGATACGCGCCATGGACCGCCTGCGCCGGTTGCAGGCCACTGTGCTGGAGCAGCGCGACCAGATTACCCGGCACCATCACCACCTGCTGAACGAGCAGCGGGTGGCCAAGGCAGTGTTCGACAAGGTGGCCCACTCCGGCTGCCTTGGCGCGCCCAACATCCGCTACCTGCAATCGCCCTACGCGCTGTTCAATGGCGACCTGATGCTGGCAGCGTTTACCCCGGCCGGCGATATGCGCGTACTGCTCGGCGATTTCACTGGGCATGGCTTGCCGGCGGCGGTCGGCGCCATGCCACTGGCCGAGGTGTTCTACGGCATGACCGCCAAGGGCTACGGTATGGCGCAGATCCTGCGCGAGATGAACGCCAAGCTCAAACGTATCCTGCCAGTGGACATGTTCTGCTGCGCGCTACTGCTCAACCTCAGTATGCAGCGCGGTTCGGTGGAGGTTTGGAATGGCGGCATGCCTGATGGTTATCGCCTGTCGGTGGATGGCCAGGTGCTGTCGGTGCTGAATTCACGGCACCTGCCGCTGGGCATTCTCGCTGCCGAGCGCTTCGATGACAGCACTGAAGTGTTGCCGCTGGCGCCGGGCGAGCGCCTGTTGCTGCTGTCGGACGGCGTACTCGATACCGCCGACGACCAGGACCGCTTGTTTGGCGTGCAGCGCCTACGTCAGGTGCTGGCCGACAACCGCGACCCAGCGCAGTTGTTCGATGAACTGATGCAGGCCCTGGAGCGCTTTGGTGGGCGCCCACGCGATGACATCAGCTTGTGCGATATTCGCATGTTCACCGCCGAGGAGCGGGTGCCGGCGCCGATGATCTACTCTGATAGCGGCCGCTCTAGCCCGCTGGACTGGTCGCTGGGCTTCGAGGTGCGTGGCGAGAGCCTGAAACGCTTCAATCCGGTGCCGTATCTGGTGCAGTTGTTGCAGGAAATTCACGGCCTGCGCGCGCGCACTGGCAGCCTGCACAGTGTGCTCAGCGAGTTGTATTCCAATGCATTGGAGCATGGTGTGCTGGGCCTGGATTCTCAGCTCAAGCGCGATGTGCAGGGCTTTGCCGACTATTATCAGGAGCGCGCGCGGCGCCTGGGGTCGTTGACAGGCGGCTTTGTAAGCATCGATTTCAAGGTTGAACCCCATGGCGACGGTGGCCGTCTGAAGATTCAGGTGCGCGACAGCGGTGCCGGCTTCGACGTGCAGCGGGTACTTGCGCGGCCCTCGCGGAATCAGGGGCTTAGCGGCCGTGGTCTGAACCTGGTTCGGCGGTTGGCCAGTGACGCGCGCTGGAGTGATGGCGGGCGTTGCGCGCAAGTGGAGTTCGTATGGTGAGCCACCAGCTGGCTCGGGCATAATCTGGCTTGATCAAGGAGTGAACAAGTGTCTGACCTGCATATTGACCACAAGGTACTCAGCGACCTGCGTGAAGTCATGGAAGAGGGTTACCTGCAGTTGGTACAAACCTTTCTCGACGACTCCGAACGGCGCCTGGGCCAGCTGCACGCGGCCAAAAGTGCCGAAGAGCTGGGTGCAGCCGCTCACAGCTTCAAGGGCAGCAGCAGCAACATGGGGGCGGTGGCCCTGGCCAACCTGTGCCAACAGCTGGAAGAGCGCGCACGGCGGCCCCCGCTGTACGGTATTGAAGACTTGATCAGCCGCATCGACCTGGAATTCGTCGAGGTGCAGCGCTTCTACCGTGGTGAGCAAGAACGTATTTCCGCAGGCTGATTCGCGAGTTGGCGCGAGTCTTGCCTGTCTCTGTCCGGATGATTTTTTTGTTTCTGGCGCGGAGACCGCTCGATGCCTGTCGCACCCAACCCTTTGTTGCAAGCCAATGCCGTTACCAATACCTCGCGTTCGGCCGCCATGCAGGCGGACAAGCCGCTGCAGGCGTTTGGCGGCAAGGGCGACGGCTTTGGCCAGGTGATGGCCAGGCAGGGCCGCGACAAGGTTGCCGGGCAAGATGACAAGGCCGCCCAGGCCAAGCCCAAGGACAAACCCGAGGCGGCAGCGAGCGGCAAGAAAGACCCCGCTGACAAAACCGCCGTTGCCGATGACGGCAACAAATTGCCTGCAGACGATGCCGCCCAGGCCGATACCGGGCTGCGTGATGCCAGCCTGGTGGCCGGCCAAGTCACCGATGCCCAGCCCGGCGCGCAACTGATCCAGGCCCAGGCCGAGGCGGTAGCGCCGGTGCTGCAGGCTGCCACTGCGCAAACCCAGGTTGCCGCGACGCTGCCTGAAGAGCCTTCTGCCGAAGAGGCCTTCGACCCGGATGCCGACCCTCTGGCCAACTTGCCGACCCTGCGCCTGGCCCTGGAGCACAGTGCCCAGGCCAAGGGGGCTACCTCTGCACATGCCTTGGACCCCACTCAGGCCCAGGGTGAAGAGGGGCGGGCAGCCGTCAATACCTTGGCGAATCTGGTCGAGAATGCCGAAGGTGATAGCACCGAGTCCGGTGACAAGGCCTTCGGTGCCTTGGTCGAAGAGGGTCTGAAGGACACCAAGAGCGCCAGCAGCGACACCCGTGTCGATGATTTCGCCAACCGCCTGGCCAGCCTGACCCAGGCCGCCACGGCCAAGACCGCCAACGCCGTGCCGGCCAATGCCAGCCCGCTGCATCAACCGTTGCCGATGAATCAGAATGCCTGGGCCGAAGGCCTGGTCAACCGGGTCATGTACCTGTCCAGCCAGAACCTCAAGTCGGCGGATATCCAGCTGGAGCCTGCAGAGTTGGGCCGCCTGGACATTCGCGTCAATGTTGCGGCGGACCAGGCCACCCAGGTGACCTTCATCAGCGGCCACGCCGGCGTGCGTGATGCCCTCGACAGCCAGGTGCACCGCCTGCGCGAACTGTTCGCCCAGCAGGGCTTGGCGCAACCGGATGTGAACGTGGCCGACCAGTCGCGCGGACAGCAACAGCAACAGGGGCAGGCACAGGGCAGCAATCTGTCCGGGGTGGCGGCGCGCCGGGGCGAACAGGGTGGGGTTGAGGTTGCCGACAGTGCGCGGCCTGTGGAACAGCAGGTGGTTGTCGGCGACAGCGCGGTCGATTACTACGCCTGACCGCCGTTAACCTGGCCTCTTCGCGGGCTCGCCCGCGAAGAAGGCGGTGCTGCAGATCCTGGTGAAACCGATCTTCTGCAAAATCTGGCATAACACTTGCTCAAGCCAAGCCATCCTCCCTTGAACCCCCGATGGACGACGGATTATTGGCATGGCGAAGAGCGAAGCAGTCAAAGACCCCGCCACTAAAGGCAAACTCAAGCTGATCCTGCTGGCCGTCGTGGGCCTGTTGCTGGCGATCGGCCTTTCGGTGGGCGCTACCTGGTTCATCATGCACAAGAGCGAGCCGGCCCCGGCCGCCGACGCTGCAGCCAGCAACGTCAAGCCTGCGGCCATCTACGAAGCGCTGACCCCGGCCTTCGTGGTCAACTTCAACCAGAACGGCCGCCAGCGCTACATGCAGCTGAGCATCACCATGCAGGCGCGTAATCAGGCCGACCTGGATGCGCTCAAGGTGCATATGCCGGTGATCCGCAACAACCTGGTGATGATGTTCTCCGGGCAAGGCTTCGACACCCTTGCCAGCAGCCCGGTAGGGCAGGAGATGCTGCGCCAGAAGGCCACTGCGGTGGTCCAGGAAGTGGCGCAGAAAGAAGTCGGCAAGCCGGTCATCGACCAGTTGCTGTTCACCAATTTCGTATTGCAGTAGGAGTCCGCAATGGCCGTACAGGACCTGCTGTCCCAGGATGAAATCGATGCCCTGTTGCACGGCGTCGACGACGGGCTGGTGCAGACCGAGAGTGCATCCGAGCCTGGCAGCATCAAAAGCTACGACCTGACCAGCCAGGACCGTATCGTGCGGGGTCGCATGCCGACCCTGGAAATGATCAACGAGCGCTTCGCCCGTTACACCCGCATCAGCATGTTCAACCTGCTGCGCCGCTCCGCCGACGTGGCCGTAGGGGGTGTGCAGGTGATGAAGTTCGGCGAATACGTGCACTCGCTGTATGTGCCGACCAGCCTCAACCTGGTCAAGATCAAGCCGTTGCGCGGCACCTCGTTGTTCATCCTCGACGCCAAGCTGGTGTTCAAGCTGGTGGACAACTTCTTCGGCGGCGATGGCCGCCACGCCAAGATCGAAGGCCGTGAGTTCACGCCAACCGAACTGCGCGTGGTGCGCATGGTGCTGGACCAGTGCTTCGTCGACCTCAAGGAAGCCTGGCAGGCGATCATGCCGGTCACCTTCGAGTACATGAACTCCGAGGTCAACCCGGCCATGGCCAACATCGTCGGCCCCAGCGAGGCGGTAGTGGTGTCCACCTTCCACATCGAGCTGGACGGTGGCGGCGGCGACCTGCATGTAACCATGCCGTACTCGATGATCGAGCCGGTGCGAGAAATGCTCGATGCCGGTTTCCAGTCCGACCTGGACGACCAGGACGAACGCTGGGTCAAGGCCCTGCGCGAGGACGTGCTGGACGTTGCCGTGCCAATGACCGCCACGGTCGCCCGGCGCCAGTTGAAGCTGCGCGACATCCTGCACATGCAGCCGGGTGACGTGATCCCGGTGGAACTGCCCGAGCACTTGGTGCTGCGCGCCAACGGCGTGCCGGCGTTCAAGGCGCGCCTGGGTTCGCACAAGGGCAACCTGGCCCTGCAGATTATCGACCCGATCGAACGCCGCTGACGGCGTGCCGGTCGCTCACAACGAATTGAATGCCTGTCGAGGAAACCATGGCTAACGAAAACGAGATCACCTCCGCAGAGGACCAGGCACTGGCCGATGAATGGGCTGCTGCCCTTGAAGAAACCGGCTCGGCCGGGCAGGCCGACATCGATGCGCTGCTGGGCGGTGATGCTGGCAGCAGCGGTTCTGGTCGCCTGCCGATGGAAGAGTTCGCCAGTTCGCCGAAGCCGAACGAAAACGTCAGCCTCGAAGGCCCTAACCTGGACGTGATCCTGGACATCCCAGTGAACATCTCCATGGAAGTGGGTAGCACCGAGATCAACATCCGCAACCTGCTGCAGCTGAACCAGGGCTCGGTGATCGAGCTCGACCGCCTGGCCGGCGAGCCCCTCGACGTGCTGGTCAACGGCACACTGATTGCCCATGGCGAAGTGGTCGTGGTCAACGAAAAGTTCGGCATTCGCCTGACTGACGTGATCAGCCCCAGCGAACGTATCAAGAAGCTGCGCTGAGTGAAGGGCACGATGCGCGCCCTCGCGGCACTAGCGGCGCTGCTTGGCAGCCACGCCTGCCTGGCTGCGGCTACGCCAGCGGCGACCCCGGTAGCGGCACCTGGCAGCCTCGGCGGGCAGCTGGCGCAGATGGTCTTCGGCCTGCTGTTGGTCGTTGGCCTGATCTTCTTTCTGGCCTGGCTGCTGCGGCGCCTGCAGAGCACGGCGGTGAAGGGCGGGCAGGTGATCGAGATTGTCGGCAGCCGTGCCATCGGCCCGCGTGACCGCCTGCTGTTGGTGCAGGTGGGCAAGGAGCAGATCCTGATCGGCCATACCCCCGGCAGCATCGAGGCGCTGCATGTGCTGGCCGAACCCGTGGAAGTACCGGCAAGCGCCCGTCAGGCGGCGCCGGAGTTTGCCCAGCGGTTGATGGAGCTGATGGGCAAGGACCCTAAGGACAACAAGTGATGAGCGGCGCGCTGCGTACGTTGTTGACTCTGGCGCTGCTGCTGGCCGCGCCACTGGCCCTGGCTGCCGACCCGCTGTCGATCCCGGCCATTACGCTGTCCAATACCGCGGACGGGCAGCAGGAGTATTCGGTCAGCCTGCAAATCCTGCTGATCATGACGGCGCTGAGCTTCATCCCGGCGTTCGTCATCCTGATGACCAGCTTCACCCGCATCATCATCGTGTTCTCGATCCTGCGCCAGGCCCTGGGCCTGCAGCAGACGCCATCGAACCAGTTGCTCACCGGCATGGCGCTGTTCCTGACCATGTTCATCATGGCCCCGGTGTTCGACCGGGTGAACCAGGACGCCCTGCAGCCTTACCTGAAGGAGCAGATGACGGCCCAGCAGGCCATCGACAAGGCCCAGGGGCCGCTCAAGGACTTCATGCTGGCGCAAACCCGGCAAAGCGACCTCGACCTGTTCATGCGCCTGTCCAAGCGTACCGACATCGCCGGCCCCGACCAGGTGCCGCTGACCATCCTGGTGCCAGCGTTCGTCACCTCCGAGTTGAAGACGGCGTTCCAGATCGGTTTCATGATTTTCATCCCGTTCCTGATCATCGACATGGTGGTGGCCAGTGTGCTGATGGCCATGGGTATGATGATGCTGTCGCCGCTGATCATCTCGCTGCCGTTCAAGATCATGCTGTTCGTGCTGGTGGATGGCTGGGCGCTGATCATGGGCACCCTGGCCAGCAGTTTCGGCGGCGTCTGACGCCGTCAAGGAGAGCCGCCGATGACACCTGAAGTAGCTGTCGACCTGTTCCGTGACGCCCTGTGGCTGACCACCTTGATGGTTGCCGTGCTGGTTGTGCCTAGCCTGTTGGTGGGCCTGGTAGTGGCGATGTTCCAGGCTGCCACGCAGATCAACGAGCAGACCCTGAGCTTTTTGCCGCGCCTGCTGGTGATGCTGATCACGTTGATCGTCGCCGGGCCGTGGCTGGTGCAGAAGTTCATGGAGTACATCACCACCCTTTACACCAACATCCCGCAGCTCATTGGTTGATGCGGCGATGCTGGAACTGACCGATACGCAGATCGGCACCTGGGTCGCCACCTTCATCCTGCCGTTGTTCAGGGTGACCGCGGTGCTGATGACCATGCCGATCTTCGGTACTCGCATGTTACCTGCGCGGGTACGCCTGTACGTGGCGGTGGCGATTACCGTGGTGATCGTGCCGGCGCTGCCGCCGCTGCCTGAGTTCGACCCGCTGAGCCTGCGCGGTTTGTTGCTGTGCGCCGAGCAGATCATCGTCGGCGCGCTGTTCGGCCTGGCCTTGCAGCTGCTGTTTCAGGCCTTCGTGATTGCCGGGCAGATCGTCGCGGTGCAGATGGGTATGGCCTTCGCCTCGATGGTCGACCCTGCCAACGGCGTCAACGTCACGGTGATCAGCCAGTTCATGACCATGCTGGTGAGCGTGCTGTTCCTGTTGATGAACGGCCACCTGGTGGTTTTCGAGGTGCTGACCGAGAGCTTTACCACGTTGCCGGTGGGTAGCGCGCTGGTGGTCAACCACTTCTGGGAACTGGCCGGGCGCATGGGTTGGGTGTTTGCCGCCGGCCTGCTGCTGATTCTTCCGGTGATCGCCGCGTTGCTGGTGGTGAACATCGCCTTTGGCGTGATGACCCGTGCCGCGCCGCAGTTGAATATCTTCTCCATCGGTTTCCCGCTTACCCTGGTGCTGGGTATGTTCATCTTCTGGGTAGGCCTGGCCGATGTGCTGTCCCACTATCAGGCATTGGCCAGCGAGACGCTGCAATGGCTGCGTGAACTGGCGAGGGCGCGCTGAGCATGGCGGAAAGCGAGAGCGGTCAGGACAAGACAGAAGACCCCACCGAGAAGCGCAAGCGCGATGCTCGCGAGAAAGGCGAAATCGCCCGCTCCAAGGAGTTGAACACGGTGGCGGTCACCCTGGCGGGCGCCGGCGGCCTGTTGGCGTTTGGCGGCCACCTGGCCGAGACGTTGCTGAGCATGATGCGCATGAATTTCAGCCTGACTCGCGAGGTCATCGTCGACGAACGGGCCATGGGCGCGTTCCTGCTGGCCTCGGGAAAAATGGCGATATGGGCGGTGCAGCCGGTTTTGATCCTGCTGTTCGTTATTTCTTTCGTAGCGCCCATTGCCCTCAGTGGTTTTCTGTTTTCCGGCAGCCTGCTGCAGCCAAAATTCAGCCGCATGAACCCGCTGTCCGGGATCAAGCGCATGTTTTCGATGAACAGCTTGACCGAGCTGCTCAAGGCGCTGGCCAAGTTTTTCGTGATCTTGATCGTGGCGGTGGTGGTGCTGTCCAACGACCGCCAGGCCTTGCTGTCGATTGCCAATGAACCGCTGGAGCAGGCCATCATCCACAGCCTGCAGGTGGTGGGCTGGAGCGCCTTGTGGATGTCGGCCGGGCTGCTGCTGATCGCTGCGGCGGACGTGCCGTTCCAGCTGTACCAGACGCACAAGAAAATGAAAATGACTAAGCAGGAAGTGCGCGACGAGTACAAGGACAGCGAGGGCAAGCCCGAGGTGAAGCAGCGCATTCGTCAGTTGCAGCGCGAGGTGTCGCAGCGACGCATGATGGCGGCGGTGCCGCAGGCCGATGTGATCATCACCAACCCGACGCACTATGCGGTAGCGCTGCAGTACGACCCAGAGAAGGGCGGAGCGGCGCCGCTGCTGTTGGCCAAGGGTAGCGACTTCATGGCTTTGAAGATTCGTGAAATCGGCGTGGAGCACAAGATCCAGATCCTCGAGTCGCCAGCGCTGGCGCGGGCGATTTACTACTCCACGGAGGTTGAACAGGAAATCCCTGCCGGCCTGTACCTGGCCGTGGCTCAAGTGCTGGCCTATGTGTTCCAGATCCGTCAGTACCGCTCCGGCAAGGGCAAGCGCCCTGAGCCGTTGAAAGACGACCTGCCGATCCCGCCGGACCTGCGCCGCGACAGCTGATGCGCCACGCGGGCGGCGCTCGATCCCACAGGCGTAAAAAATCTTGAGGCGACCACTCACCGAGCAAAGTTGGAAGGCTTCTTGCAGAGCCTCGCCCAGGCGCCCCCTGGGCGTCAAAGTTTTGCATCAAGAGGACTCGCGGTGGATCGCACTCAGTTAATCAGCAACGCCCGTAACAACCTGGCCGGGCTCGGCCGGGGCAACCTGGGTGTGCCGCTGTTGCTGCTGGTGATGTTGGCAATGATGATGTTGCCGATACCGCCGTTCCTGCTCGACGTGTTCTTCACCTTCAACATCGCCTTGTCGATCGTGGTGCTGCTGGTTTGCGTGTACGCCCTGCGCCCGCTCGACTTCGCAGCCTTTCCCACCATCCTGCTGGTGGCCACGCTTTTACGCCTGGCGCTTAACGTGGCTTCCACCCGCGTGGTCATGCTGCACGGGCAGGAAGGCCATGGCGCCGCCGGCAAGGTGATCCAGGCCTTCGGTGAAGTGGTGATCGGCGGTAACTACGTGGTCGGTGGCGTGGTGTTCGCCATCCTCATGATCATCAACTTCGTGGTGGTGACCAAGGGTGCCGGGCGCATCTCGGAAGTGAGTGCGCGTTTCACCCTGGACGCCATGCCCGGCAAGCAGATGGCCATCGACGCCGACCTCAACGCCGGCCTGATCGACCAGGCCCAGGCCAAGCACCGCCGTGCCGAAGTGGCGCAGGAGGCCGAGTTCTACGGTTCGATGGACGGCGCCAGCAAGTTCGTGCGCGGCGACGCCATCGCCGGCTTGCTGATCCTGTTCATCAACCTGATCGGTGGCATGCTGATCGGTATGCTGCAGCACGGCATGAGCTTCGGCGATGCCGGCAAGGTGTACGCGCTTTTGACCATTGGTGACGGTTTGGTGGCGCAATTGCCATCACTGTTGCTGTCCACCGCCGCTGCGATCATGGTCACCCGCGCCTCGGGCTCCGAGGACATGGGCAAGCTGATCAACCGGCAGATGTTCGATTCGCCCAAGGCGCTGGCGGTGTCTGGCGCACTGATGATCGTCATGGGGCTGGTGCCAGGCATGCCGCATGTGGCGTTCCTGAGCCTCGGCCTGCTGGCCGGTGGCGGCGCCTACCTGGTGTGGAAGAAGCAGCAGCAGGTCAAGGCCAAGGCCCAGGAAGAGGCGCAGCGCCAGCAGGACCTGCTGCCGTCGCCGCAGCGTGCGCTGGAAACCAAGGAGCTGGGCTGGGACGACGTCACGCCGATCGACATGATCGGCCTGGAAGTCGGCTATCGGCTGATTCCGCTGGTCGATCGCAACCAGGGCGGCCAGTTGCTGGCGCGAATCAAGGGCGTGCGCAAGAAGCTGTCGCAGGACCTGGGCTTTCTCATGCCTACCGTGCACATTCGTGACAACCTCGACCTGCAACCCAGTGCCTATCGCCTGACCCTGATGGGGGTGATCCTGGCCGAGGCCGAGATCTACCCGGACCGCGAACTGGCGATCAACCCAGGGCAAGTGTTCGGCACCCTCAACGGTATTGCTGCGCGCGACCCGGCGTTTGGCCTGGAAGCCGTGTGGATTGACGTTGGGCAGCGCTCGCAGGCGCAGTCGCTGGGCTACACCGTGGTCGACGCAAGCACCGTGGTGGCCACTCACCTCAACCAGATCTTGCAGAAGCATTGCCACGAGCTGATCGGCCACGAAGAGGTTCAGCAGTTGCTGCAGGTGCTGGCCAAGGCATCGCCTAAACTGGCAGAAGAGCTGGTGCCGGGTGTCATTTCCTTGTCGGGGCTGCTCAAGGTGCTGCAAGCGCTGTTGTCGGAACAGGTGCCAGTGCGCGATATTCGTAGTATTGCCGAGGCCATCGCGAACAACGCCGGCAAGAGTCAAGATACCGCCGCGCTGGTGGCGGTGGTGCGCGTCGGATTGTGTCGCGCCATCGTGCAAAGCATTGTCGGCGTTGAGTCGGAGCTGCCAGTGATTACCTTGGAGCCAAGGTTGGAACAGATTTTGCTCAATAGTCTGCAAAGGGCCGGGCAGGGTCAGGAAGAGGGTGTTCTTCTGGAACCGAGCATGGCCGAGAAGCTGCAACGTTCGCTGATCGAAGCGGCCCAGCGCCAGGAAATGCAGGGCCAGCCGGCCATCCTGCTGGTCGCCGGCCCGATCCGCGCCATGCTGTCGCGTTTCGGTCGCCTGGCTGTACCGAATTTGCATGTTCTGGCGTATCAGGAAATACCGGACAACAAGCAAGTCACCATCGTTGCCACCGTGGGCCCTAACGGCTGAGGTAGTGGATAATGCAAGTTAAGCGATTTTTCGCCGCCGATATGCGTCAGGCCATGAAGCTGGTCCGTGACGAGCTGGGCGCCGATGCCGCGATCATAGGCAACCGCCGCATTGCCGGTGGTGTCGAACTGACGGCCGCGCTGGACTACAAGCTGTCCGCCCTGGCCCCGCGCGTGCCCAACGCCGAGCTGGAAGAAGAGCTGCGCAAGACCCATACGCGCATCGCCACTGCCCAGGCCGAGCTGGACCACCGTCAGGACAGCAGCGACAACAACCGCCAATTGTTCGCCGGGCAGTCGTTGACCGCTGCCGAACCGTTGATCGAGCCGCACGTCGATACCCCTGAGGTTGCCGCTGCGCCGGCTGCCGCGCCGGTCGACCCGCGCCTGTTCGATGCCATGCGCTCCGAGCTGTCGGGCCTGCGCGAGCTGCTGGAAGTGCAGCTCGGCTCGCTGGCCTGGACCCAGTTGCAGGGCAGCAAGCCGCAGCAGGCCAACCTTTGGCGCCGCCTGCAGCGCATCGGCTTGTCCGGGCCTATCGCCCGCGAGCTGCTGGACCTCACCGCCGAGATCGAAGAGCCGCGCCAGGCTTGGCGCATGCTGCTGGCGCACCTGGCACGGATGATCGAGATTCCTGAAATCGAGCCGATCGAAGAGGGCGGGGTCATCGCCATGGTCGGCCCGGCCGGCATGGGCAAGACCACCACCCTGGCCAAGCTGGCTGCGCGCTACGTGCTCAAGTACGGCGCGCAGAACCTGGCGCTGGTGAGCATGGACAGCTTCCGTATCGGCGCTCAGGAGCAGCTCAAGACCCTCGGTCGCATTCTCAATGTACCGGTGACCTACGTCGACCCAGGCCAGTCGCTGGCAGCCGCGCTGGAGCCGTTGCTGCGCAAGCGCGTGGTGCTGATCGATACCGCCGGCCTGCAGGCCAGCGACCCGGCGCTGCGCATGCAGCTGGAAACCCTGGCCGGGCGTGGCATCGCCGCTAAGAATTACCTGGTGCTGGCTACCACTAGCCAGAAGCAGGTGCTGACCGCTGCCTACCACAGCTACAAGCGTTGTGGCCTGGCCGGCTGCATCCTGACCAAACTCGATGAAACGGCAAGCCTTGGCGACGTGCTGAGCCTTGCCATCAGTCATGAACTGCCTGTGGCCTACCTTACCGATGGCCCGCGCATTCCTGACGACCTGCACCTGCCGCGGGGCCACCAACTGGTCACCCGCGCGGTAAATGTGCAGCAGCAGGACGAGCCCAGCGAAGAGGCCATGGCCGACATGTTCGCTGATCTCTATCACAACCCACGGCGAGCGGGTTGAGCATGAAGCGTGTGCAAAGTAGCTATGCCAAGGGGCACGCAGAATTGCCCTACGTGTGGCCTGAGTCCCAGCGAGACAAGGTAAAGAACAGACATGGGTAGCATGCATCCCGTACAGGTGATCGCCGTGACCGGCGGCAAAGGTGGCGTCGGCAAGACTAACGTTTCAGTGAACTTGTCCCTGGCGCTGGCCGAGCTTGGCCGCAGGGTCATGCTGCTGGACGCCGACCTGGGCCTGGCCAATGTCGACGTGTTGCTGGGCCTTACCCCCAAACGTACCCTGGCCGATGTCATCGAAGGGCGCTGCGAGCTGCGTGATGTGATGCTGCAGGGCCCTGGCGGTGTGCGCATCGTGCCGGCAGCGTCGGGTACCCAGAGCATGGTGCACCTGGCCCCGGCCCAGCATGCCGGGCTGATCCAGGCGTTCAGTGAAATCGGCGACAACCTCGATGTGCTGGTGATCGATACCGCTGCGGGTATCGGCGAGTCGGTGGTCAGTTTCGTTCGCGCCGCCCAGGAAGTCCTGCTGGTGGTGTGCGATGAGCCTACCTCGATCACCGACGCTTACGCCCTGATCAAGCTGCTCAACCGCGACTACGGCATGAACCGTTTCCGTGTGTTGGCCAACATGGCGCAGAGCCCGCAAGAAGGGCGCAACCTGTTCGCCAAGCTGACCAAAGTCACCGACCGCTTCCTTGACGTTGCCCTGCAGTACGTGGGCGCCGTGCCGTACGACGAGTGCGTGCGCAAGGCGGTGCAGAAGCAGCGCGCCGTCTACGAAGCCTTCCCTCGCTCCAAGTGTGCGCTGGCCTTCAAGGCGATTGCGCAAAAGGTCGACAGCTGGCCGCTGCCGGCCAACCCGCGCGGCCACCTGGAGTTCTTTGTCGAGCGTCTGGTGCAACCCACCAGCGCGGGACCCGTGCTATGAACGCCAGCGGCTTCAAGATGTACAGCCGGGCGGCGAAAGACGCCCAGTACGAGCTGATCGAACGCTACGCCCCGCTGGTCAAGCGCATCGCTTACCACTTGTTGGCGCGCTTGCCGGCCAACGTCCAGGTCGAGGACCTGATCCAGGCCGGCATGATCGGCCTGCTGGAAGTGGCCAACAAGTACGACGCTAGCAAGGGCGCCAGCTTTGAAACCTACGCCGGCATCCGCATCCGCGGGGCCATGCTGGACGAAGTGCGCAAAGGCGATTGGGCGCCGCGTTCGGTACACCGCAACACTCGTATGGTCAGTGACGCAATGCGTGCGGTTGAGGCTAGAACTGGCCGTGACGCTAAAGATCATGAAGTTGCTGCCGAACTCCAATTGAGTCTCGATGATTACTACGGGATCTTGAACGATACCCTGGGCAGCCGCCTGTTCAGCTTCGACGACCTGTTGCAGGACGGCGAGCACGAAGGGCTGCATGAGGATGGCGCCAGTGGCCAGGTCGAACCTGCGCGTGGCCTGGAAGACGAGCGCTTCCAGGTTGCCCTGACCGAGGCGATCGCCAACCTGCCGGAGCGTGAGCGCCTGGTGCTGGCGCTGTACTACGACGAAGAGCTGAACCTCAAGGAAATCGGCGAGGTACTGGGTGTCAGCGAGTCGCGGGTCAGCCAGTTGCACAGCCAGTGTGCCGCGCGCCTGCGCAGCCGCCTGGGGGAATGGCGGGCACGTTGAGCCCGCTTTCGTTGCAGTCGTTTTCCACGTTGTACCGAATTGAATGAGTGCGTGCTCGGTAGGCCGAGCGCGTTTGAGACTGCTTGGAGGTCTAATTGGACAAGAACATGAAAATCCTCATCGTTGACGACTTTTCGACGATGCGGCGGATCATCAAGAACCTGTTGCGTGACCTGGGCTTCACCAACACCGAAGAGGCCGATGACGGCACCACGGCGCTGCCGATGCTGGAGAACGGCCACTACGACTTCCTGGTGACCGACTGGAACATGCCGGGCATGTCCGGCATCGACCTGCTGCGTAAAGTGCGTGCCAGCGAAAAGCTGAAAAGCATGCCGGTACTGATGGTGACCGCCGAAGCCAAGCGCGACCAGATCATCGAAGCGGCCCAGGCCGGCGTCAATGGTTACGTGGTCAAGCCGTTCACCGCTCAGGTGCTCAAAGAAAAGATCGAGAAGATCTTCGAACGCGTCAACGGCTGAGTCACGTCAGGGGGCGCGCCATGGATTCATCACAAACCTCTTTGGGCGAGTTCGAATCGACCCTGAAGAAGCATGCCCAGGAGTTGGTCGAAAGCCTGGAGCGGGGCCGTTTCGGCGAGGCGGTGCAGCTGATTCACGAGCTGAACCAAACCCGCGATCGCGGCCTGTACCAGGAAGTGGGAAAGCTGACCCGCGAGCTGCACAGCGCCATCGTCAGTTTCCAGATCGACCCGACCATGCCGCAGGCTGAGGAGGTGTCGCAGATTACCGACGCCACCGAGCGCTTGTCGTACGTGGTCAAGCTGACCGAAGGCGCGGCCAACCGCACCATGGACCTGGTCGAGGAAAGCACCCCGGTGCTCAACGACCTGGCAAGCGAGGCCAAGGCCTTGAGTACCGACTGGCAACGCTTCATGCGCCGCGAAGTGGCTGCGCCGGAATTCCGTGACCTGGTCAAGCGTGTCGACAGTTTCCTGACGCACAGCGCCGAAGGTAACCGCAAGGTCGCCGGCCACCTCAACGACATTTTGCTGGCTCAGGACTATCAGGACCTGACCGGCCAGGTGATCAAACGCGTTACCAGCCTGGTAACCGAAGTGGAAAGCAACCTGCTGAAACTGGTGCTGATGGCCAGCCAAGTTGATCGTTTTGCAGGCATTCAGCATGACCACGATCAATTGCGCGCAGAAAAAGATCGAGAAAAACATCCGACTCGGGGTGAAGGTCCGCAGATTCATGCCGATAAGCGTGAAGACGTCGTGTCCGGTCAGGACGATGTCGATGATCTGCTGTCCAGCCTGGGTTTTTAAGGAGCACGTTTGATGAGCTTCGGCGCCGATGAAGAAATCCTCCAGGATTTCCTGGTAGAAGCCGGCGAAATTCTTGAGCAACTGTCCGAGCAACTGGTCGAGCTGGAAAGCCGGCCCGACGATGCCGACCTGCTCAATGCGATCTTTCGCGGTTTCCACACTGTAAAAGGGGGCGCCGGCTTCCTCCAGCTGAACGAGCTGGTGGAGTGCTGCCATATCGCCGAGAACGTGTTCGACGTCCTGCGCAAAGGTGAGCGCCGGGTCGATGCGGAACTGATGGATGTGGTGCTCGAGGCACTGGATACGGTCAACAGCATGTTTGGCCAGGTGCGCGAGCGTGCCGAAGTCACGCCCGCCACCCCTGAGTTGCTGGCCGCGTTGTCGCGCCTGGCCGAACCTGGTGGGGCCGAAGCTGTTGCAGCGCCGGCGCCCGTTGCCGAGGTGGCGGTTGCGGAGCCGGCAGAGGCCGAGGAGCAACAGCAGGACATCACCGACAGCGAGTTCGAGCAGCTGCTCGATTCGCTCGATGCGGTCAAGGCGCAAGCGGCGGCCGATGAACAGATGCAGGGCGAGGCCGTCAGTGGTGCCGGTGACGAAATCACCGACGCCGAGTTCGAATCGCTGCTCGACCAGTTGCACGGCAAAGGCCAGTTCAGTGCCGAGGTTGCTGTGCCGCCGGCTGCCGTCAGCGCCGAAGCGCTCAGTGACGAAATCACCGACGCCGAATTCGAATCGCTGCTCGACCAGCTGCATGGCAAGGGTACTTTCCAGGCTGACGCCTTGCCTGCCGTCAAGGCGCCGGCGCCTGCCGTGGCCGACAACAGCGCCACCAGCGATGAAATCAGCGAGCACGAGTTCGAGGCCCTGCTGGACCAGTTGCATGGCAAGGGCAAGTTCGGTGGTGACGTTGCCGCTGTCGAGACGCCGGCTGCGGCCAAGGTGCAAGCGCCGGCTGCCGCCAAGGCCACCAGCCAGCCGGTGGCCAAGCCCGCCGCCGCGCCAGCGCCGGCCAGCAAACCTGCCGCAGCACCGCGCGCACCGGCGCCGACCGCCGACAAGCATGCCGTCAGCGAAGCGGAAACCACCGTGCGCGTCGATACCGCACGCCTGGACGAGATCATGAACATGGTCGGCGAACTGGTGCTGGTGCGTAACCGCCTGGTGCGCCTGGGCCTGAACAGCGGTGACGAGGCCATGTCCAAGGCCGTGTCCAACCTCGATGTGGTCACCGCCGACCTGCAGACCGCGGTGATGAAAACCCGCATGCAGCCGATCAAGAAAGTCTTCGGCCGCTTCCCGCGGCTGGTTCGCGACCTGGCTCGCCAACTGAAGAAAGAGATCAACCTGGAGCTGGTCGGCGAAGAGACCGACCTGGACAAGAACCTGGTCGAGGCCCTGGCCGACCCGCTGGTGCACTTGGTGCGCAACGCTGTCGACCACGGTATCGAGATGCCCGATGAGCGTGAAGCTTCCGGCAAGGCGCGCACTGGCCGCGTAGTGCTGTCGGCCGAACAGGAAGGCGACCACATCCTGTTGTCGATCTCGGACGACGGCAAGGGCATGGACCCCAACATCCTGCGTGCCAAGGCCGTGGAAAAGGGCCTGATGGACAAGGACGCCGCCGAGCGGTTGAGCGAGTCGGACTGCTACAACCTGATCTTCGCCCCAGGCTTCTCGACCAAGACTGAGATTTCCGACGTGTCCGGCCGTGGCGTGGGCATGGACGTGGTGAAGACCAAGATTTCCCAGCTCAACGGTTCGATCAACATCTTCTCGGCCAAGGGCCAGGGCTCGAAGATCGTCATCAAGGTGCCGTTGACCCTGGCGATCATGCCCACCCTGATGGTGATGCTGGGCAACCAGGCGTTTGCCTTCCCGCTGGTCAACGTCAATGAGATCTTCCACCTCGACCTGTCGCGCACCAACGTGGTCGACGGCCAGGAAGTGGTGATCGTGCGCGACAAGGCGCTGCCGCTGTTCTACCTCAAGCGCTGGCTGGTCCAGGGCCAGGTGCACGAAGAGCAGCACGAGGGCCATGTGGTGATCCTGTCGGTCGGCACCCAACGCATCGGCTTTGTCGTCGATCAACTGGTGGGCCAGGAAGAAGTGGTAATCAAGCCACTGGGCAAGATGCTGCAGGGCACCCCGGGCATGTCCGGGGCCACCATCACTGGCGACGGTCGCATTGCGTTGATTCTCGACGTCCCGAGCATGCTCAAGCGTTACGCCGCGCGGCGTATTTGATTTCGGTGGCGCACCCTGGCGGGTTGCGCCGCCTAATGGAGTGTTTATGGCAGTCAAGGTCCTGGTGGTGGATGATTCCGGTTTCTTCCGCCGCCGCGTCTCGGAAATCCTCTCGGCGGATCCGACGATCCAGGTAGTGGGTACCGCGACCAACGGCAAGGAAGCAATCGACCAGGCGCTGGCGCTCAAGCCCGATGTCATCACCATGGACTACGAAATGCCCATGATGGATGGCATCACTGCTGTGCGGCACATCATGCAGCGCTGCCCGACGCCCGTATTGATGTTCTCGTCGTTGACCCATGAGGGCGCCCGCGTGACCCTCGACGCGCTGGACGCCGGCGCGGTGGATTACCTGCCGAAAAACTTCGAAGACATCTCGCGCAACCCCGACAAGGTCAAGCAACTGCTGTGCGAAAAGGTGCATACCATTTCCCGCAGCAACCGCCGTATTGGCAGCTATGCCAGAACGGCCCCGGTCGCCGCGCCTGCGCCTGCCAGTAGCCACGCGCCCGCCAGCACCTTCACCAGCCCGGCGCAGGCGCGCCCGGCTGTGCCTGCCCGTGCAGCGGCCCCGGCCCCGGCGGCCACGCACTCGCCAGCGCCCAAGCGCAAGCCCTACAAACTGGTGGCTATCGGCACCTCCACGGGTGGCCCGGTGGCCCTGCAGCGGGTATTGACCCAATTGCCGGCCAATTTCCCGGCGCCGATCGTGCTGATCCAGCACATGCCGGCGGCCTTCACCAAGGCCTTTGCCGAGCGCCTGGACAAGCTGTGCCGCATCAGCGTCAAGGAGGCCGAGGACGGCGACATGCTGCGCCCTGGCCTGGCCCTGCTGGCCCCTGGTGGCAAGCAGATGATGATCGATGGCCGTGGCACGGTGAAGATCCTGCCCGGTGACGAGCGCCTGAACTACAAACCCTGCGTGGACATCACGTTCGGTTCGGCGGCCAAGTCGTATGGTGACAAGGTGTTGTCGGTGGTGCTCACCGGCATGGGCGCCGATGGCCGCGAAGGCGCGCGCCTGCTCAAGCAGGGGGGCAGCACGGTGTGGGCCCAGGATGAAGCCAGCTGCGTGATTTATGGCATGCCCATGGCCATCGTCAAGGCCAACCTGGCCGATGCGGTGTACAGCCTGGACGAAATCGGCAAGCACCTGGTGGAGGCGTGCGTCTGATGGATGTCCTCAGCCTGATCGGCCTGATCCTCGCGTTTGTTGCCATCGTCGGGGGCAACTTCCTCGAAGGCGGCCATGTCGGTGCCCTGATCAATGGCCCGGCGGCACTGATCGTGCTGGGCGGCACCCTGGCGGCGGCGTTGCTGCAGTCGCCACTGTCGTCGTTCAAGCGCGCCTTGCAGATTTTGCGCTGGATTCTCTTTCCGCCACGGGTTGACCTGGCGGGCGGTATCGATCGCGTGGTGAACTGGAGCTTGACCGCGCGCAAGGAAGGCCTGCTCGGCCTGGAAAGCGTGGCCGACAGCGAGCCCGACCCGTATGCGCGCAAGGGCCTGCAGCTGCTGGTGGATGGCGCCGAGCCAGAAGCCATCCGCAGCATTCTTGAAGTCGACTTTCTGACCCAGGAAGCCCGTGACATCCAGGCTGCCAAGGTGTTCGAGAGCATGGGCGGCTACGCGCCAACCATCGGCATCATCGGTGCGGTGATGGGCCTTATCCACGTGATGGGCAACCTGGCTGACCCGTCCCAGCTGGGCAACGGTATTGCCGTGGCCTTCGTCGCCACTATCTACGGCGTGGCCAGCGCCAACCTGATCCTGCTGCCGATTGCCAACAAGCTCAAGGCCAACGTGATGCGCCAGTCGCGCTACCGCGAGATGCTGCTCGAAGGCTTGTTGTCGATTGCCGAGGGTGAAAACCCGCGCTCGATCGAGCTGAAGCTGCAAGGCTTCATGGAGTAACCATGCGTCGCCGTCGTCATACCGAGGAACACGAAAACCACGAGCGCTGGTTGGTGTCTTACGCCGACTTCATTACTTTGCTGTTCGCCTTTTTCGTGGTGATGTACTCGATTTCCTCGATCAACGAGGGCAAGTACAAGGTTATTTCCCAGGCCTTGCTTGGTGTCTTCAATGACCCCGAGCGCAGCATGAAGCCGATCCCCATTGGCGATGAACAGCCATTGAGCGTGCGCCCGGCAGAGCCACTGGTGAAAGACAGCGAGCAGACCGAGGCGGGCCTGGCCGCGACCAATGTCGACCCGTTGAAAACCATCAGCGATGATGTGCGCGACGCTTTTGGCGACCTGATCAACAGTAACCAGATGACCGTGCGTGGCAACGAGCTGTGGATCGAGATCGAGTTGAATTCGTCGCTGTTGTTCGGCAGTGGCGATGCCATGCCCAGTGACAAGGCGTTTGCGATCATCGACAAGGTGGCCAACATTCTCAAGCCGTTCGCCAACCCGGTGCACGTCGAAGGCTTCACCGACAACCTGCCGATCCGCACCGCGCAGTACCCGACCAACTGGGAGCTGTCGTCGGCGCGGGCGGCAAGCATCGTGCGTCTGCTGGCCATGGAAGGGGTCAACCCGGCGCGCATGGCCTCGGTTGGCTATGGCGAGTACCAGCCGGTGGCCAGCAACGACACCGCTGACGGCCGCGCACGCAACCGTCGGGTGGTGCTGGTGATTTCCCGCAACCTCGAAGTGCGCCGCAGCCTGACTGGTTCGGGCAGTGCCAATGCCACGCCGGATGCCGCATTGCGCCGGGCTGGCACACAAAGTGCACCGGCAACGCCAGCAACGGTGGCGGGGCAGTAACTCGTCAATTCTCTGTCACCGCTTGACTTGTGGAAGCTGGCTTGCCGGCAAGCCAGCTTCCACGGGTCTCCGGTGTAATGAATGAGTCAAGAGTCGTCCTATGAGAGTCTGGGCAGTAGCCAATCAAAAAGGTGGCGTGGGCAAGACCACCACTACCATCGCCCTGGCCGGCCTGCTGGCCGAGGCCGGCAAGCGCGTGGTCGTCGTCGACCTCGACCCGCATGGCTCGATGACCAGCTATTTCGGGCACAACCCGGATGCCTTGGAGCACAGCTGCTACGACCTGTTCCTGAACAAGGGCGCGGTGCCCGAGGGCTTGCCTGGGCAACTGCTGCTGCCCACCAGCGACGAGCGCATTTCGCTGTTGCCGTCGAGTACCGCGCTGGCGGTGCTGGAGCGCCAGTCGCCGGGGCAGAATGGCTTGGGCCTGGTCATCGCCAAGAGTCTGGCGCAGCTGTGGCAGGATTTCGACTTTGCCCTGATCGACAGCCCCCCTTTGCTGGGCGTGCTGATGGTCAATGCCTTGGCCGCCAGCCAGCAACTGGTGATTCCGGTGCAAACCGAATTCCTGGCGGTGAAGGGCCTGGAGCGAATGGTCGGGACCTTGGCCATGGTCAACCGTTCGCGCAAGCAGGCGCTGCCGTACCAGATCGTGCCGACTTTGTTCGACCGCCGTACCCAGGCTTCGCTGGGCACGCTCAAGCAGTTGCGCGATAGCTATGGCCAGCAGGTGTGGCAGGGCTACATTCCTGTCGATACGCGCCTGCGCGATGCCAGCCGCAAAGGCGTCACTCCGTCGCAGTTCGACAGCAAGAGCCGTGGGCTGATTGCCTACCGGGCGCTGCTCAAGCACCTGCTGACCAACAAGCCTTCAGTGCAGGTGGCCTGATGACCCAGATTCGGCACACCAGCACCCGGCCACAGATGGCCCTGCAGTCATACCTCGACGGCCTGCTGCAGGAGGCCACCGAGGCTGAAGACCTGAGCGAGCCGCCGGCGGCGGATGAGTTCGCCGAGGCGGTGCGTGAGGAGCAGGTACGCGATGCCCGGCCGCTGGCCCAGCCTGAACCTGCTGAAGCCACCGTCAGCGTTGCTTCGCGGCCGTTCGCTGAACCCAGATTGGCGGTTTTGCCCAGCGTAATGCCGGTGGAAGCGCCGGTGGTGGCGGTGGTCGAGCAGGCGGTGGTGGCCGAAGCCGCTATCCCGGTGCTGGTCGAAGAGCAAGCCGTGGAACCGGCTGTACCGCTGGTCGATGTGCACCTGCCAGCACCCAACCTGCCTCTGCCCCCGGCCACCGTCGACGGTCGCCCGGTGTGGGCGGCCGAGCCGTTCGAATGCCTGCTGTTCGATGTTGCCGGCCTGACTTTGGCGGTGCCGTTGGTGTGCCTGGGCTCGATCTACACCTTGGCGGGCCAGGAGCTGACGCCCCTGTTCGGTCAACCCGACTGGTTCCTCGGCATCCTGACTTGCCAGGCAGGCAACCTGAAGGTATTGGACACCGCGCGCTGGGTAATGCCCGACCGCTACCGCGATGACTTTCGCCAGGGCCTGCAATACGTGATTTCCGTACAAGGTTACGAATGGGGGCTGGCGGTGCACCAGGTCAGCCGCTCGCTGCGCCTGGACCCGTCCGAGATCAAGTGGCGCAGCCAGCGTGGTCAGCGCCCGTGGCTGGCCGGTACCGTGATCGAACACATGTGTGCACTGCTCGACGTCGCCGCACTGGCCGAGTTGATCGCCAGTGGCGCGGTCAAGCAGATGCATGCCAAACAGAAATGACACCGAACACACCGCCAACGGCGGATTTTGAGGGTAGGGGAATGAAAAAGTCGTCTGCACAAGGTTCTGAAGATCCGATCCTGCAGTGGGTTACCTTCCGTCTGGACAACGAGTCCTACGGCATCAACGTGATGCAGGTGCAGGAAGTGCTGCGCTACACCGAGATTGCCCCGGTGCCGGGCGCGCCAAGCTATGTGCTGGGTATCATCAACCTGCGCGGCAATGTGGTGACGGTGATCGACACCCGTCAGCGTTTTGGCCTGATGCCGACTGAAGTCACCGACAATACCCGTATCGTCATCATCGAGGCTGACAAGCAGGTGGTCGGCATTCTGGTGGACAGCGTGGCCGAAGTGGTTTACCTGCGCCAGTCCGAAATCGAGACCGCGCCGAACGTGGGTAACGAAGAGTCGGCCAAGTTCATCCAGGGTGTGTGCAACAAGAATGGCGAACTGCTGATTCTGGTCGAGCTGGACAAGATGATGACCGAGGAAGAATGGTCCGAGCTGGAGAACATCTGAGTTGATTCTACAGGTTGCTGTCATCTTCCTGGCGCTGGTCTGGGCGCTGAGCCTGTGGTTCTTCCTCAACTACAGCAAGCGCCAGCGCGAGCTGGCTGCGCAGCAGGCCGAGGGCGACGCGCTGCGTGACCAGCGCATCAAGGACTTGGCCAAGCGCCTGGACGACTACCAGAACGGCACCGTGCGCATGGGCGAAGCGCTGCACGAGCTGAGCGTGACGATGGCCCCGCTGCCCGACAAGATCCAGCAACTGGAGCAGCGCGACCCCAACAACGTCACGTTTTCTCAGGCGGCCAAGCTGGTGGGGATGGGCGCCAGCGTGGCCGAGCTGACCGAAAGCTGCGGCCTGACCCAGGCCGAGGCGGAATTGATGAGCAAGCTGCATCGCAGCGGCTGATCAAACGGGCGGCCCAGGCCGCCCGTTTCGTTCAGGGGTGTTGCCGCCTTGGCATTCAGGTAGTGGCCCAGGAATGCATGCCGCCCACTTTGGCCACGCGGGAAAGTGGTGTGCGCTGGAGCTGTAAAGCCTTGAAAGCTTCCAGGTCTACGTACAGGAAGCTGTTGATGCGCGGCATCATGTACAGGTTGTGAATCTGACGCATGCAATAGAGATCTGGAAGAGCCCGGTCTATCACGGCATTGAGCATGCCGGGGCCGCACAGCTCGCTTAGCCGGTTGGCATAGCGGTAGAAACCCGCGGGGTCATCTGCCAACGTGGGGCGCAGCTGATAAAAGTCCGCGTTGACCAGGTAGCGGGCACGCATCTCTTCGCAAATCGTCAACAGTATTGGGTTACCGGCGTGGCTGCCAATCATGCTGGTATTGAACAGCGTGTTCATGCCCAGCTTCTCGTTCTGCATGGGCGGGTACAACAACAACCCGTCATCGGTGGTGACCAGGGCAACGGTATCGATGGCCGCTGTGTTCTGGGAGGTGCCGGCAGCAGTGCCTAGCAGCTGGTCATCGACGTCCATGTACAACCCGCCTTCGGCGTGCAGTATCGGGTAGCGCAACACATCCGACGCTGAGGAAAAGTTGGTGGCTACACCGCCATTGCCATCGATTGCCGCTTGATACTGGGCAAAGTACGGGCTTTGTTCGAAGGCTTTGAAGAATGCCTGGTCTTCCAGGGCCAACACTTGCAACCCAGGTACTTTTGCATCCAGGTTGCGCAGGTTCTGCGCATAGGCCTCGGGGTTTGCTTTAGACAGGAATAACCGATAACGGTAAGCGCTATCGCGCAGCAATCCTGCATTGTTCGCCAGTGTATCCAGCAACGTGTCGCCAAGGGGTTTATCGCCAACCCACAGTGACGAAATGAGCTTGGGGATGGGGTGAGCGCCTTGGACGATCGGGGCCGGTAGCTGTATGGGAAATTGCACATCGATACCCAGTGCACGCAGGGATGCCATGCGCATCTGGTCGGTGACGTTACGGCCTTCGGGGTTGGCGATGCGTACGTTGCCGGTCCCGGGCTCGGCCTCGTAGTAAACCGGTGCTACCTCGTTGGTACCTTCAATGGTGATGAACAAATCGGTTTCCATGTCATACACAAGGTCGAGTTCCTCCACGTAGCCGGGTACCTCTTCCAAGTAACCGACAAGCTGATCCGTATCACCGTTGTACTTGGGATAGCGCCGTACCGAATTGGCCACTTCGGCATCAGCACCTTCCAGTGGCGCTATGTGCGCGGGGTGGTGGAAATAGGGCGCTACCTCCACTTCCGGTAAATGGGGCGGGCTTACGGGGCTCAGAGGGTATCCCCATTGCTCATTGATTTTGCGCGGGAGAACGAAGCCGTCCTCCTGAAAGCGGAACAGTGCAGTGCCTTTGACCATGACTTCAGCGGCCAAGGGGGTCGCATTCAAGAGCCCATAAGCGATATTGCCCACCCCTTGCTGCTTGTCGCGCAAGGTTTTCCCATTGATAGCCTGGTCCAGGCCAAGGGCAAGCTGTGTTATTCCGCCCAGTGCAAGCAGGGGAGCAAGCCCAGGCACCACGAATGTCAACGGCGCCACAAGATTCAGGGTGCTATTCAGGTAGCTGGCCCATCTGGATTTGTTTACCTGCGCATTGCTGGTGATGATGAAGTCGGCATCGTCGTAGCAACGTTGGCGCTGCCGCTCAGCCATGGCCTGAAACAGGTCGCCGGTAATGTCGGGGTTGTACTTGTCCGGACGGTAATTGACATAGGTACGCGGCGGCCATTTGCCGTCATCGTTGAAAAAGCCATGTTCCGCTGGCAGACGGTGGTAGAGCGGGTAGACACCCAGGCCTTCCAGCGCAGTGTCCAGGCCACTGAAATCGATGCCCTGCGGGCCGTCGGCCAAGCGGAAATGTTGTTTGAGCGCCTGGCGCCCGGCTGCGTCTCTACACCGTTCACCCATCCAGTCTTTCAATAGATTTTCGCTGGCGAACTCAAGTATTGGCGAACTGTTACCTGGTGCGTAGAGCAGGCTCAGGTCGGTCTTGCCATCGTTGATGTAGAGCAAATCGGTAGCGGCATAGCCGTAGATGCTCAGGGTGCTCAAGCGTAAACGTTTGCCGCGCGGAATCAGCTCGGCGGCGCGCCAGGCCAGTTTGCGTGCGGCATCGCTCAGGCTGCCTTCTGCGACCTGTTTGTTGCAGGCAGCGATGAAGTTGAGCTTGCAGCACAGTCGATAGTCCGCCAGGTGTTTGTGCCAGTAGGTATCGAGCGACGCCCTGTAACGGGTGTGGAAGTCCAGTGCTTCTATATGTGCTTGCAGTGCTTCGGCGTGGATGTCGAGCAGTGTCGAGTGATCGTAACGGGCGGGCGTGGTGCGCCTGAACAGGCCATTGAACACTTGATACCAGGCGCCATTATCGTAAATGGGTTGTGGGGGTAAGTGATCGACCAGCGTGATCGGGCCATCTTCCGGCAGCTTGCCGGCCCACGGTTCTCTGAATAACCCGCCGAAGAAATTGTTGTTGGATTCGCCTTGCCAATTCGTCAGTACCGCCTGGGTAAGGCTGATACGTTGGACGACCACAGCTTGGTAGCTGGCGAAGCCATGGGGGTGAACATGCAGCGTGACAACATCGATCAGGTCAGGGTCAAGGTTCACACCCTGCCTGGTTAGCCAATCGGCAATTGCCCGTTTGGCCTCGTGGTCAGGACGGGGAAGGATAGCCAGATGATCGCGAACCCTTTGTACGCCGGCAGCATTGATGTGCGGGGTGGTCATGTCGGTCTCCGTGGTTTGGGAAACCCACAGCATTGATCGACTGATCGACAGGGGAGCGGTAGATAGTGCTGAGCCAGAGACTCAAGCCGGCGGGCCAGGCAGAAGCGGGAGCACCTCGGTCACGTCACGCTCACCTTTTGATGAAGTGTCGAAGCCGTAGGGGACTTTGCCGCGTAACTGCCAGGCAAATGCAATGATCTCGGCAATGGTCAGGTACAACGCCTCTGGTATTTGCTCGCCCAGTTCCAGGCGTGCAAGCAGCCTCACCAGTTCGGCGTTTTCATAGATCGGCACCTCGTGCTCGCGGGCCAGGGCCAGGATGGCTTCGGCCAGCGCATCATCACCCTTGGCGCTGAGGGTAGGGGCCTGCTGGCCATCGTAGTTCAGGGCAATGGCTTGGCGTGTGTGCTTCTGACTCATGCGTTTTCATCCACCCAGCGTTGTTCTACCCGCGTACGCGGGCCTTGTGGCGGCGTGCCGGGGTGGCATTCCAGGTCGCCAACATCCAGGCCTCGTGCCAGCAGGCGCTCGCGCAGGGCACCGAGCTGGGTATCGATCAGCCGCGCGGTTGGCTCGCGCTCTGCCCACAGTTGCCCGCTCAGGCGGCCCTGGCTCAATTGTGCCTGCACCTGCATGGGCCCCAGTGGTGAAAGGTCGAAAGCCAGCTCGATACGCCACAGGGCTTGCAGCGGGTCTTGCGCTTCATGTTGGCGGTCGGCCTGCTGTTGCGGGGTTTCTTCGCGTTGCAGTTTGACCTGCAGCGGGATGAATTCCTGGCCGTGGCGGATCGGCACTTCCGTTTGCCAGGTGGTCTGCAGGTTGCCGTTTTCCAGCGTGCCGGTTTGTTGCAGGCTGCTCATGGCGTGGTTCTGCAGGCGTGAAACGGCAGCTGCAGCCAGGCGCAGCAGCTGTTGCAGGTCGCCTTCGTCCTCCAGGGCCTTGAGCAGGCGCGTGGGCAGCGGAAATGCCCCCGGCTGCGGTTTGGGGCTGACCCGTTCGAGCATGCCCAGGGCGCTGCGTGCCAGCGCCGGCATGGTCACGGCAAGGCTGGCGGGGGCCAGGTTGATGGTGCCCGTCGGGAGGGCCGGGGCCTGGCCGACCAGCCGCAGCAAGTGTGCCTTGAGGTCGGTGGCGACGCTGGCGGGGAACCCGCCCAGCAGTTTCGCTTCGAAGAAAGCACCGCTGTTGTTAAGGGCCTGGGCCACGCCCTTGGCATCGCCCAGTTGCCGGGCATCCGGCAGGCCGGCCAGCAGGCGTTCGGCGCTGGCGCGCAGGTCGCCATCGGCGCCAGGGTCGCGGGTAAGCTGTTGCAGCGCGTTGAGCAGGCCGGGCAGCGAGGCCTGGCGGTTTTGCTGGGTAAGCAACTGCTGGGCAATGCTGAGTTGGTCCTGCCTGCCGCTAAGCGGCACGAAACGCAGCGACTGGTCACCCTGCACCAGCGCGCTGAGCAGGCTGCCAATGGCCAGCGGACGCGGGCTGTCGATGCTCAGGGTGGCGCCGGCCTGGGCGCTGTTGAGCAGGCTGACCAGCGCCCGGTAGACTGTCGGTTGGCCGGGTGCCTGAGCCAGTGCCTGGTTGGTCAGCACCTTGCCTTGCAGCAGGGTGCCGACCGGCACTTTGCTGGTATCGAGTTGGGTAAGGGTGGCGACCTGGCTGGCGCTCGCCTGTTGCAGCATGATCGCCAGGCGGTTGCTTTCGGTTTGGCTGACCGTGACCTGGCTGCCTTGGGGCAGAGGCTGGCTGGCGTTGGCCTGCAGTTGGGTCTGCACACCGTTGGCCTGGATCAGGCGCAGCACCAGCTGAAACTCCTGGCCGGTTTGGCGCAACGACACGACTTCGGCCTGCGCGGTCTCGCCGGGGGCCAACAGGCCGGGCTGAGCCTGGATCAGGCGCAGCAGTTCGCCGGTCATGCCGGCCTTCATGGCTTGGCTGTTGAGCGCGGTTTGTGCGCCGAGACTATTGATTTCAGTCATGATTGTATACAACCTGTCGAGCCCGGCCTCTTGGCAGCGCGGCGGCGCGTGTAATAATGCCGAGCGCCCGTGGTTGCCAGTATAACGGCAGCGCGCCGGGTGACTTGAGACACAAGGGCTTCGGGCCGGCGTCGCCGGCGCGAAGCCCTACAAAGATAAGGCGAAACCGTGACCCTTCACCTCCAAGCCGCGGGCCTGGCCTGCGAGCGCGACTGGCGCCTGCTGTTCGAACAGCTCGATTTCGAGCTGGGCGCCGGCGACATGCTGCAGATCAGCGGCCCCAACGGCAGCGGCAAGACCAGCCTGCTGCGGCTGCTGGCCGGGCTGATGCAGCCGACCGCCGGGCAGATCCTGCTGGGCGGCAAGCCACTGGCCGAACAGCGCCATGCCCTGGCCAGCATTCTGCTGTGGATTGGCCATGCCGCCGGCATCAAGGACCTGCTCACCGCCGAGGAAAACCTTACCTGGCTGTGCGCCCTGCATCAGCCGGCCAGCCGCGAAGCGATCTGGGCGGCGCTGGAGGCTGTCGGCTTGCGCGGTTTCGAAGATGTACCCTGCCATACCCTGTCGGCCGGCCAGCAGCGCCGCGTGGCCCTGGCCCGGTTGCACCTGGCTTGCCCGCCGCTGTGGATTCTCGACGAACCCTTCACTGCGCTCGACAAGCAAGGTGTGGCGCAGCTGGAAGCTCACCTGGCGGCCCACTGCGAGCAGGGCGGCACGGTGGTACTGACCACCCACCACACGCTGGAACGCAAGCCCTCCGGTTACCGTGAACTGAACCTGGGGCAATGGGCGGCATGAGTGTGTTCATTTTGTTGCTGCGCCGCGAAGCGCGCCTGCTGTTCCGTCGCCCGGCCGAGCTGGCCAACCCGCTGGTGTTTTTCGCCATCGTCGTAGCCTTGTTCCCGCTGGCGGTCGGCCCGGAAAGCCAATTGTTGCAAACTTTGTCGCCGGGCTTGGTCTGGGTGGCAGCATTGCTGGCGGTGCTACTGTCACTGGACGGCCTGTTTCGCAGCGATTTCGAAGACGGCTCGCTGGAGCAATGGGTGCTGTCGCCACACCCGCTGGCATTGCTGGTGCTGGCCAAGGTGCTGGCGCACTGGATCTTTTCCGGGCTGGCGCTGGTATTGTTGGCGCCGTTGCTGGCGCTGATGCTGGGGCTGCCGAGCCATTGCCTGCCGGTGCTACTTGGGTCTCTGCTGTTGGGCACGCCGGTATTGAGCCTGCTGGGTGCGGTAGGCGCGGCGCTGACAGTCGGCCTTAAGCGCGGTGGTTTGTTACTGGCGTTGCTGATTCTGCCGTTGTATATCCCTGTATTGATCCTGGGCAGTGGTGCGTTGCAAGCGGCGTTGCAAAATATGCCGGCAACCGGCCACCTGCTCTGGCTCGCCAGCCTCACGGCACTGGCCGTGACCCTGGCACCCTTTGCGATAGCGGCCGGCCTGAAGATCAGCGTCGGCGAATAACGAGTCCCGGGCTCTCAAGCCCGGCAAATACCCTGGATGTACCCTGATGAAAATAAGCTGGACGTGGTTCCACAAGCTGGGCTCCCCGAAATGGTTCTATGCCATCAGCGGCCGCATGCTGCCATGGCTGGCCGGCGCTGCCGTGCTCCTGCTGCTGGTCGGTATCACCTGGGGCCTGGCCTTCGCTCCCCAGGACTACCAGCAAGGCAACAGCTTCCGCATCATCTATATCCACGTGCCGGCGGCGATGCTGGCGCAGTCCTGCTACGTGCTGCTGGCAGTGGCCGGGGTGGTGGGGCTGGTGTGGAAGATGAAACTGGCCGACGTCGCCCTGCAATGCGCCGCGCCCATCGGCGCCTGGATGACCGCCGTGGCGCTGGTGACCGGCGCCATCTGGGGCAAGCCGACCTGGGGCAGCTGGTGGGTGTGGGATGCCCGCCTTACGTCCATGCTCATCCTGCTGTTCCTGTACTTCGGCATTATTGCGCTGGGCCAGGCGATCAGTAATCGTGACAGTGCGGCCAAGGCCTGCGCGGTGCTGGCGATCGTCGGCGTGGTGAACATCCCGATCATCAAGTATTCGGTGGAGTGGTGGAACACCCTGCACCAGGGCGCCACCTTCACCCTCACCGAAAAACCGGCGATGCCTGCAGAAATGTGGCTGCCGCTGCTGTGCACGGCGCTGGGCTTCTATTGCTTCTTCGGCGCCGTGCTGTTGCTGCGCATGCGCCTTGAAGTGCTCAAGCGCGAGGCGCGCGCCAGTTGGGTCAAGGATGAAGTGTTGAACAGCCTGGGGCGGAGGGCCGCACAATGAGCTTTGCCACCTTCGGTGACTTTCTCGCCATGGGCCACCATGGCCTGTACGTGTGGTCGGCCTATGGCATTTGCCTGGCGGTGCTGGCGCTGAATGTCGCCGCGCCACTGCTGGCCCGCCGTCGCTACCTGCAAGAAGAGGCGCGCCGTTTGCGCCGGGAGAACAACCAGTGAATCCGCAGCGCAAGAAACGCCTGTTGCTCATCGTCGGCCTGCTGGTCGGCGTCGGGGTTGCCGTCGGCTTTGCCTTGAGCGCATTGCAGCAGAACATCAACCTGTTCTACACACCGACCCAGATCGCCAACGGCGAAGCACCGCTGGACACGCGCATCCGCGCTGGCGGCATGGTCGAGAAAGGCTCGGTGCAACGTTCGTCCGACTCACTGGACGTGCGCTTCGTGGTCACCGACTTCAACAAGTCAGTGCCGATCACCTACCGTGGCATCCTGCCCGACCTGTTCCGTGAAGGGCAGGGCATTGTCGCCCTTGGCAAGGTCAACGCCGACGGCGTGGTGGTGGCCGATGAAGTGCTGGCCAAGCACGACGAGAAGTACATGCCGCCCGAGGTGAGCAAAGCCCTGAAAGAAAGCGGCCAGGCCGCCACGGGCGGGGAGGCCAAGCCATGAACGCCGCGTTGGTGATCCCCGAACTGGGCCAGTTGGCGATGATCCTGGCCATTTGCTTTGCCGCTGTGCAGGCCAGTGTGCCGCTGCTCGGTGCCTGGCGTGGCGACAGCCTGTGGATGAGCCTGGCACGGCCGGCGGCGTGGGGGCAGTTTGCCTTCCTGGCGTTCGCCTTCGCCTGCCTGACCCATGCCTTCATGACCGATAACTTCTCGGTCGCCTATGTAGCCAGCAACTCCAACAGCGCCTTGCCCTGGTACTACAAGTTCAGCGCGGTGTGGGGTGCCCACGAAGGCTCGTTGCTGTTGTGGGCATTGATCCTCGGCGGCTGGACCTTTGCCGTGTCGGTGTTTTCGCGGCAGTTGCCGCAGGTGATGCTGGCCCGCGTGCTGGCGGTCATGGGCATGATCAGCGTGGGCTTCCTGAGCTTCCTGATCATTACCTCCAACCCGTTCCAGCGCCTGCTGCCGCAGGTGCCGACCGATGGCCGTGACCTCAACCCGCTGCTGCAGGACTTTGGCCTGATCGTTCACCCGCCGATGCTGTACATGGGCTACGTGGGCTTTTCGGTGGCCTTCGCCTTCGCCATTGCCGCCTTGCTCGGCGGCCGCCTCGACGCCGCCTGGGCGCGCTGGTCGCGGCCGTGGACCATCGTCGCCTGGGCCTTCCTCGGCGTGGGTATCACCCTGGGCTCGTGGTGGGCCTACTACGAGCTGGGCTGGGGCGGCTGGTGGTTCTGGGACCCGGTGGAAAACGCCTCGTTCATGCCTTGGCTGGTGGGTACGGCGCTGATCCACTCGCTTGCAGTGACCGAAAAGCGCGGGGTGTTCAAGAGCTGGACCGTGCTGCTGGCAATTGCCGCATTCTCGCTGAGCCTGTTGGGTACCTTCCTGGTGCGCTCGGGCGTGCTGACCTCGGTGCACGCATTTGCCGCCGACCCGTCGCGGGGCATTTTCATCCTGATTTTCCTGCTGTTCGTGGTCGGTGGTTCGCTCACCCTGTTCGCCCTGCGCGCACCGGTGGTCAAGAGCCAGGTCGGGTTCGCCCTGTGGTCGCGGGAAACGCTGCTGTTGGCCAACAACCTGGTACTGGTGGTGGCGGCTTCGATGATTCTGCTCGGCACCCTGTACCCGCTGGTACTCGATGCGTTGACGGGGGCCAAGCTGTCGGTCGGCCCGCCGTACTTCGATGCCTTGTTCCTGCCGCTGATGGCGCTGCTGATGGTAGTGCTGAGCATTGGCGTGGTCGTGCGCTGGAAGGACACCCCGGGCAAATGGCTGGTCAGCATGATGACCCCGGTGCTGATCGGCAGCGCCATCCTTGCCCCGGTTGCCGGCTTCATCGTCGACGACTTCGACTGGCCGACCCTGACGGCCTTCGCCCTGGCTGCCTGGGTGGTGCTCGGCGGGCTGCGTGACATTCTCGACAAGACCCGCCACAAGGGCCTGGTCAAGGGGCTGCCCGGCCTGGGCCGCAGCTACTGGGGCATGCAACTGGCGCACCTGGGCCTGGCGGTGTGCGCGCTGGGCGTGGTGCTGTCGAGCAACAACAGCGCCGAACGCGACCTGCGCATGGCGCCGGGCGAAAGCGTGGAGCTGGGTGGTTACCACTTCCTGTTCCAGGGCGCCAAGCACTTCGAAGGGCCGAACTTCATCTCTGACAAGGGCACCATCGTGGTCAGCCGCAATGGCCGTGAAGTGACCACCTTGCACCCAGAGAAGCGCCTGTACACCGTGCAGCAGTCGATGATGACCGAAGCAGGCATCGACGCTGGCTTTACCCGCGACCTGTACGTCGCCCTTGGCGAGCCGCTGGAGAACGGCGCCTGGGCCGTGCGTGTGCATATCAAGCCTTATGTCCGCTGGATCTGGCTGGGCGGTCTGTTGACCGGCCTGGGCGGGTTGCTGGCGGCCCTCGACCGGCGCTACCGCGTCAAGGTCAAGACCCGGGTACGCGATGCCCTGGGCGTGTCTGGAGCAGCTGCATGAAGCGTTGGATCATGGTAGTCCCCCTGGCGGTGTTTCTGCTGGTGGCGGTGTTCCTCTACAAGGGGTTGTTCCTCAAGCCCGACGAGTTGCCCTCGGCAATGATCGGCAAACCGTTCCCGGTGTTTTCCCTGGCCTCGACTCAGGGCGACCGTACGCTGACCCAGGCTGACTTGCAGGGGCGCCCGGCGTTGGTCAACGTGTGGGCCACCTGGTGCCCGTCGTGCAAGGTCGAGCACCCGTACCTGAACCAGCTGGCCCAGCAGGGTGTGGTGATCCACGGGGTCAACTACAAGGACGACAATGCCGCCGCGCAGAAATGGCTGGCCGAGTTCCACAACCCCTACCAGCTGGATATCCGTGACGAGCAAGGCAGCCTGGGCCTGGACCTGGGGGTGTACGGCGCGCCGGAAACCTTCCTGATCGATGCCAAGGGCATCATCCGTTACAAGCACGTGGGCATTGTCGATGCCACCGTATGGCGTGAGCAGCTGGCGCCGCTGTACCAAGGCCTGGTCGACGAGGCCAAGCCATGAAGCGTTGGCTGGCAGCTGCCGTACTGGGCATGAGCCTGGCCGGCGTGGCCAAGGCGGCCATCGACACCTACCAGTTTCGCGACGAGGCCGAGCGCGAGCGCTACCAGCAATTGACCAAGGAACTGCGCTGCCCCAAGTGCCAGAACCAGGACATTGCCGACTCCAACGCACCGATTGCCGCTGACCTGCGCCGGGAAATCTTCCGCATGCTTGGTGAAGGCCAGAGCAACCAGCAGATCGTCGACTTCATGGTCGACCGCTATGGCGACTTCGTGCGCTACAAGCCTGCGCTGAGCGGGCGTACCTGGGTGCTGTGGTTCGGCCCGGGGATTTTGCTGGCCGGTGGCTTCGTGGTGTTGGCGGTGATCGTTCGCCGGCGCCGTGGTGCGGCTGTGCAGGGCGCCAATGAGTTGTCTGCCGAAGAACGCGAGCGTCTCGCCAAACTGCTGGAAAAAGAACAGACCCATGATTGAATTCTGGCTTAGCGCGGGCCTGCTGCTGCTCGCTGCCCTCAGCTTTTTGCTGATCCCGATCCTGCGTGGCCGTCGTCGCCAGCAGGAAGAAGACCGCACGGCCCTGAACGTGGCCCTGTACCAGGAGCGTGTTGCCGAACTGGCTGCCCAGCAGGCTGCCGGTGTGCTCGACGAGGCGCAGTTGACCAAGGGCCGTGACGAGGCAGCCCGCGAGCTGCTGGCCGACACCGAGGGCGCCGAGGCCCCACGCCAGGGCCATCTTGGCAAGGCCCTGCCGCTGCTGGCTGCCGTGCTGGTACCGCTGATGGCGCTGGGGTTGTACCTGCACTTCGGTGCAGCCGACAAGGTGGCGCTGACCCAGGAATTCGCCGAGGCGCCGAAGTCGATGGAAGAAATGACCACACGCCTGGAGCGTGTGGTGCAGGCTCAGCCGGATTCGGCCGAGGCCCTGTATTTCCTCGGTCGGGCCTACATGGCCGAGCAGCGCCCGGCCGATGCCGCGCGTACCTTCGAGCGAGCAGTGGCGCTGGCGGGTCGCCAGCCCGAACTGCTCGGGCAGTGGGCCCAGGCCTTGTACTTCGCCGCCGACAAGCAGTGGAGCCCGCAGGTACAGGCGCTGACGGACGAAGCGCTGAAGGCCGACCCCAATGAGGTCACCAGCCTGGGCCTGCGCGGTATCGCTGCCTTCGAGGGTGAGCGCTATCAGGAAGCCATAGACTACTGGAAGCGCTTGCTGGCGCAGTTGCCGGAGGGGGATACATCGCGCGCGGCCCTGCAGGGCGGTATCGACCGCGCCGCCGAGCGGCTGGGCGCAGCGCCAGCACAGGCTGCCGAGCCTGCGCCTTTGGCGGCTCGCCTGAAAGTACGTGTGGAACTGGCGGCGGCGCTTAAGGACAAGGTCAAGCCGGACGACACGGTGTTCATTTTCGCGCGCGCCAGCAATGGCCCACCGATGCCGCTGGCAGCCAAGCGGGTGACCGTGGCGCAGTTGCCGATCGAAGTGGAATTGTCGGATGCTGACGCAATGATGCCGCAGATGAAACTGTCGCAATTTGCCGAAGTCCAACTGGTTGCACGTGTTTCGCGCGCTGGCCAGCCTACTCACGGCGAGTGGATTGGCCAGGGCGTACCGCTGCCAAGCGCTACTCAGGCCACCCAGCGCCTGACCATCGACAGCCCCGACCAGTAAGAGAGCAATCCCATGCACAGCACCGTCCGCCTGACCCTGATTACCCTGGCCCTGGGTTTGTCTGCGTGTACGGTGCATCAGCCGTATGAGCAGCCCGCGCCACCGATCGAGCGTTTGCCGCCGCAGGGGCCGGTGGTCAAGCCGTTGCCGGGCGGGCAGCCCTCTACTCAGCCGAGCAAGCCGGCGGCGATACCCAAGCCAATGCCGCGCACCTCGGCCAGTTTTGCGCCACCGCCTGGTGGGGCCAGCCACTGGGACCCCAAGCTTGGGGTATATGTATTGGAGAAACAGCCCAATACCTTTTACCGGCAGCGCACCTACTACCGGTTTGACAATGGCTGGAGCTGGTCGCTGAGCCCGAATGGGCCTTGGCAGGAAACTGACAGCAGTGGTGTGCCGGGAGGCTTGGGGCGAGCATTCGCGCAGTAATGAGCGCTTTGGGGCTCATGACACACCCTACCGATACAGTACAGTTTGTCGCGCAATTACCCATTGACTGTACTGCACAGTAGTTCCGCATAATGCCCCTTCATATTGGGAGGTGGCATGCGCAAGACAGTCCTGGTACTGGTAGAAACCGTCGATGATTACCTACCCATGCTGGAGCAGGCCGGTTACCGCCTGATCCGTGCCCCCTCACCGCAACTGCGGGCCGAGGCCATTGAGCGTCACGCCGATGACATCGATGCCGTGCTCACCCGTGGGCCACTGGGGCTGACTGCCGCCGAAATCGACGCATTGCCCAAGTTGCAGATCATCTGCGTGATCGGTGCCGGCTACGAGCAGGTCGACCTGGCTGCCGCCGCAGCCCGCGGCATCACCGTTACCAACGGTGCCGGGGCCAATGCCGCTGCCGTCGCCGACCACACCCTGGCTTTGCTGCTGGCGCTGCTGCGCAACATTCCCCGTGGCGATGCCAGTACCCGGCGCGGGGAATGGAACCGAGTGATCAGCCCTTCGGTGAGTGGCAAACGCCTGGGCATTCTGGGCCTTGGCGCAGTGGGGCTGGCAATCGCCAAGCGTGCTCACCTGGGCTTCGACATGCCCATCAGCTACCACAGCCGCACGCCACGCCAGGATGTGCCTTACACCTGGTACGACAGCCCGCGACACCTGGCCGAGGCCGTCGACATTCTGGTCGTTGCCACCCCGGGTGGTGCCAACACTCGGCATCTGGTCCATGCGCAGGTGCTGGAGGCTTTGGGGGCTGAGGGCTATCTGGTGAACATCGCCCGTGCCAGCGTGGTCGACACGCAGGCCCTGATTACCGCATTGCAGCATGGCCAGCTGGCTGGCGCCGCGCTGGACGTATTCGACGACGAACCGGCAGTGCCCGATGCCCTCAAGGCCTTGGCCAACACCGTGCTCACACCCCATGTGGCCGGCCAGTCGCCGGAAGCCGCACGCGACACGGTGGCACTGGTGCTGCGCAACCTGCAGGCGTTCTTTGCCGGTGAGCCGGTATTGACCCCGGTACGCTCGTAACCTTTTCCAGTTAACTGCCTGGCAGCGCCCAGGCAACCAGGAGTGTGTGCATGCAACTCGAAATCTTCCAGGTCGATGCCTTTTCCGCTGAACCGTTCGGTGGCAACCCGGCCGCAGTGATCCCGCTGCAAGGCTGGCTGCCGGACGATGTACTGCAGCGCATTGCCGAAGAAAACAACCTGTCGGAAACCGCCTACTTCGTGCGCAATGGCGAAACGTTCGACCTGCGCTGGTTTACCCCGACCGTGGAAGTCGACCTGTGCGGCCATGCCACCCTGGCCTCGGCCTATGTGCTGTTCGAGCAACTGGGTGAGCAGACGCAGGTGCTGCGCTTCAATACCCGCAGTGGCGAACTGCGCGTCAGCCGTGGCGCTGACGGGCTGCTGGCCATGGACTTCCCGGCTAAGCAACCGGAAGCCGTGGATATCCCGGCGGGCCTGTTGCAGGCATTGGGTCTGAACGCGGCACAGGCGCTGTATCGCAGCGACGATTATGTAGTGGTGATCGATGACGCTTTGCTGCTCGATACACTGAAACCAGACTTCGTTGCGTTGTCGGCATTCGACGTGCGCGGTATTGCCGTGACTGCGCCAGGGCGTGGCTTTGATTTCGTCACCCGCTGGTTTGGCCCACGGGTTGGCGTGAATGAAGACCCGGTAACCGGGTCTGCGCACACCTCGCTGGCGCCGGTTTGGGCCGAAAGATTGGGCAAGAGCGTGCTGGGCTGCGAGCAAGGCGGGGCACGCAAAGGGCAGCTGCAGTGCGAAGTGCCGGGCAATGGTCGAGTGATCATCAGTGGGCGGGCGGCGTTGTACCTGCGTGGTACTGTCTATATTTAACACGCTGTCACCGTCCCTTGTAGGCGCGGCACAAGGCCGCGCCTACAAGGCCCATCTTCCGCTCAAGGAACTACCCATGGCCAAGGAAAAACAAGGCACCTGCCTGTGCGGCGCTACCCGGCTCACGGTCACCGTCGACAACACCCATATCAGCGCCTGCCATTGCAGCATGTGCCGTAAGTGGACCGGGGGGCCATTGCTGGTGGTGCACTGCAGCCAACCTCCGCTGATCGAAGGGCGTGCGCCCAGCGTCTACGATTCGTCCGATTGGGCCCAGCGTGGTTTCTGTGGCCGGTGCGGCACGCACCTTTACTACCGGCTCAAGGCCAACGACTTCCACGCCGTGCCGGTCGGCCTGCTCGATGGCGACCAAGAGTGGGATTTCGACCTGCAGATCTTCGTCGAGGAAAAACCGTCCTGGTATTGCTTCGCCAACCAGACCAAGGAACTCACCGGCCAGGAGGTACTTGAGCAGTACAGCTGATTCAGGCCTGTGCCAGCAGCCACTCGGCAAACACCTGTGCGGCGGGTGAGGGCAGAGCCTGGCGGTCGTGCACCAGGTAGTCGGCCTGACCGGTGCGTACTTCAAAATCGCACACCTGGCGGATCAGGCCGCTGTTGATGCGTTCACGGGCCATGGACTCCCAACCCAGGCCCACGCCCATTCCTTGCATGACCGCGTCGAACACCAAGTTCACCTGGTTGAAGGTGAGCGCATCGGCGGGTGCCTGATAGCGCTGGCCAAAATGGGCGAACCAGTCGTGCCAGTCCAGGCAGTTCCAGGCCGAGGCATCGAGCTGGATCAGTGGCATGGCCTGCAGCGCCGCCAGGCTGTCGACCTGGCTGATGTCCCAGCGGCTGCTGGCAATCGGGTAGATCACTTCATCGAACAGCTTGCTGGCTTGCAGCGAACGCCAGCGGCCATGCCCGTAGAGAATACCGAAGTCGTAATCGGCAACCAGGCTCTCGTTGATGTCGTTGCTGGCATGGATGTTCACCGTAAGCCCAGGGTGCTGTTCGTTGAAGCGCAGCAGGCGCGGGAACAACCAGTATTGCGCCACGGCATGGGTGCAGATGACGCTGACATGGCGGTTGCCATGGCCGCTTTTCAAGCGCTGGACGTTGGCCAGCAGCTTGTCCAGCATCGGCTCGACCACATCATGGAAGTGCTCGCCAGCGGTGGTCAGCGTAATGCCGCGGGCGCGGCGTTCGAACAGCTGGGTGCCGAGTTGGTCTTCGAGCAAGCGAATCTGCTTGGATACCGCGCTCTGAGTCAGGTAAAGCTCGCCGGCGGCACGGGTGAAACTGCCAGTACGGGCCACAGCCTCGAAGGCGATCAGGGTATCGAGCGGGGGTAGGTGGCGGCTGTAGCGGCTCATGGTTGGCTCCGTGCAAGGTCGTGGCGGCGCCACCTGGCAACATCTTAATGAGCGCGCTGGCATTCCTCCAGGGAATGCAGCGATGCGAATTCATCTTTTGCCCGATACCCTGCGCACAGGTAGCCTGCGTTCATCTTCAAACCAGGAGCTGACACGTGAAACGCGGGGTGATGTACGCCGGCATGGCCGGTGCGTTATGGGGCGTGGTGCTGATGGTTCCCGAGCTGCTGCCCGAGTTCAATCCGATGCTGCTGAGCAGCGTGCGCTACCTGATGGTGGGCGTGATCTCGCTGCTGCTGGCCCTGCCCATGGCGCGCCAGTTGCGCCAACTGACCGCAGGTGATGCGTGGATGCTGTTGCGCCTGGCGGTGATCGGCAACCTGGTGTACTTCGTGTGCCTGGTGGCGGCGATCCAGCGCCTGGGTGTAGCCCCGGCCTCGTTGATCGTCGGCGTGTTGCCGCTGACCATCACCCTGTACGGCCGCAATGACAGCGGCGCGGTGCCCCTGGCGCGGCTGGTCGGCCCGCTGGCGCTGATCCTTGCCGGTATGCTGTGCATCAATCTGCAAACCTTCGCCTTCGCCCCCGGCGATATCGGCGACAAGCTGATGGGCCTGTTCTACGCGCTGGCCGCCCTGGCGTGCTGGACCTGGTACGCCGTGCAGAACAGCCGTTACCTGAAGCAGTGCGGCCACTTCGACAGCCACCAATGGTCGGTGTTGTGCGGGGTAATGACTGGCCTTGCCAGCCTGTTGATGGTCGCTGGCCTGGCACTGTGGCAGCCGCAACAGCTGCAGGCCGAAACGCCGATGTCACGCTGGTGGTTGTTCTGGGCGGCCAGCCTGGCCTGCGCAGTGCTCGGTTCGTGGCTTGCCATGGCGTTGTGGAACGCCGCCTCCAAGCGCCTGCCGCTGACCTTGAGTGGGCAACTGATCGTGTTTGAAACCCTGTTTGCGCTGCTGTATGCCTTTTTCTGGCGGCAGGCCGGCCCAAGCTTGCTGGAAGCGGCAGCGATCGTGCTGGTGATTGGCGGCGTGCTGTGGTCGATGCGCCAGCATGAAACCCCGCGCGAACTTGCCAAACCGCTGCATTCCTGAGAAAAGGGCGGCTTTGTTTTCAGCGTTGGAGTGTGCCCGTGAGCCAAGAACTGCAGATCATCGACCTGGTCGAGGGTGATGGCAAAGCCGCCGTCAAAGGCGCCCTGATCACCACCCAGTACACCGGCTGGCTGGCCGACGGCAGTGAGTTCGATTCGTCCTGGTCGCGCGGCAAGCCGTTCCAGTGCGTGATCGGCACTGGTCGGGTGATCAAGGGCTGGGATCAAGGCTTGATGGGTATGCGGGTTGGCGGCAAGCGTAAACTGCTAGTGCCGGCGCACTTGGGTTATGGCGAGCGCAGCGTGGGTTCGATCCCACCGAATTCGGACCTGACCTTCGAGATCGAGCTGGTGGAAGTGCTGACGCGGGATGATTGAGTGATCGTATTGCAACCCGAGGTTCTTGCACCTTACACAATTGCGCAACACTTTTCCCCTAGCCTGGGCCTTGCCTAGGGAACGGCATCCACCTCCAGGGAGGAACCAAACGGGTTCAGGGCACTCTGACCCTCACTCGTTGCCAAGGATGGCATTCACTACAAGGGCGCCCTGCGACTGGCCGGGCGATGTGGCGGGTAACTCCGATTTTTATGCCACACGAGCCTGCCTTGATGAAGTTGCCAACATTCTTCCACCGTCGCCGTCACTTGCTGCTGAGCCTGGTGCTCACAGCCGTCGCTGTACCGTTGGCGCTGGAGGCTGTCGAAAGCCGGGCGCAACCGGTGGATGGCACTCAAACCTTGGTGTTCCTGCGTCATGGCGAGAAGCCAGGTGAAGGGTTGGGCCAATTGAACTGCCAAGGCCTCAACCGTGCGCTGGACCTGGCAACCGTGCTGCCCGAACGCTTCGGCAAGGCTGACTACGTGTTTGCCGCCAACCCCTCACGGCATGTCGAAGAAGGCAGCAGGGACGAAAGCTACAGCTATATCCGCCCGCTGATGACCATCACCCCCAGCGCCATTCGCCTCGGCTTGCCGGTGAACATCGACTACGGCGCCAACGACACCGATGAGCTGGCCGAAGAGTTGCTGAGCGAAAAATACCGCAATGCAACCGTCTACACCGCTTGGTCCCACGGCTACCTGCCAGAGCTGATCAACACCGTGGCGGGCAAGGCCCTGGGTGAAGAGCGGGTGATCACCGGGGATTGGAGCGGGGATGACTTCGACACCCTCTATGTACTGACCCTGACCTGGCACGACGGCAAGGCCAGCCTGCTCAGCCGTAACGTGCGCCAGGGCCTGAATGACGGTGCGCATAGCTGCCCGACCTGATCCGCTGGTACTGTTTGGCCAGGAAGCCGGAACAGGGATGAAGGATGAAGCAGCGGGTAACGGTAATCGGTGGCGGGGTGGTTGGCCTGGCGACGGCCTACGCCCTTGTTCGTGACGGGTATTCGGTAGCGTTGATCGAGGCGCGCGACAGCCTGGCGTCGGCTACCAGTTTTGCCAATGGCGGGCAATTGTCCTATCGGTATGTGGCGCCACTGGCCGATGCCGGGGTGCCCTGGCAGGCACTGGGCTGGCTGCTGCAGGGCGAGTCGCCGCTGCGCCTGCGCTTGCGCCTTGACCCGGCGCAGTGGCGCTGGCTGCTGGCCTTTACCCTGGCTTGCCGGCGCAGCGTCAATCGCCGTAATGCCGGGCAATTGCTGGAGCTGGCGTTGCACAGCCAGGCCGTTCTGGGGCAATGGCGCGAGGGGCAGAACCTGGGCGACTTTGCCTGGCGGCGCAACGGCAAGCTGGTGGCTTTTCGCAGCGAGCGGGCCTTTGCCCATGGCCGAGCGCAGTTGACGGACCCTGCCAGCCAGCGGGTTTTGGCGGCAGTCGAGCTGCGCGCGCTGGAGCCTGCATTGGCGGGGGCACCGTTTGTCGGTGGCGTGTTCACAGCGGATGAAGAGGTGGGTGATTGCCACTTGTTCTGCCAGCGCCTGGAGGCCCTGTTACGCGCTTCGGGGCAATGCCGTGTTCTGCTTGGTCGGCCAGTGACGCAACTGGTGCGGTGCCAGGACCAGGTTGTAGCGCTACAACTGGGCGACGAGCAGATGGAGGTGGAGCAGTTGGTGCTATGCGCCGGGCATCGCGGCCCAGGCTTGGCACTACCGGGGGTGCATATACCGGTCTACCCGCTGAAGGGCTACAGCCTGACGGCACCGATCGGTGCCGGGCACCAAGCCCCGGAAGTGAGCCTTACCGATTATGAGCGCAAGATCGTCTACGCCCGCCTGGGGCAGCAGCTACGGGTAGCGGCGATGGTGGACATTGTCGGTTTTGACGAGTCGGTGGAAAAGCGCAGGTTGCAGAGCATGCGGCGGCTGGCACTTGAGACGTTACCCAAGGCTGCGGATTATAACCAGGCGGTGGAGTGGGCCGGGATGCGGCCGGCGACACCGACCGGGGTGCCGATCATTGGCGGGACGGTGTATCGCAACTTGTGGCTGAACCTGGGGCATGGTGCGTTGGGGTTTACCTTGGCCTGTGGCAGTGCGCAGCGCCTGGTCGAAATGATGGGGCGATAGTACCGGCCCCCTCGCGGGCTTGCCCGCGAAGCGGCCGGCACAGGGAAATACTGGATCAGCGGCCGAAGCGCATCGGCCAACCCAGCACCTTTTTCGCGCGCGGCGTGGCATAGGTGCGTACCTTGGAAGTACTCAACCCCATGCGCACCAGCGATTCGGCAATGGTTACCGCTGCGCTCACACCATCCACCACGGGCACACCGGTGCGCTGGCGAATCTGCTCGTCCAGCCCGGCCATGCCGCCGCAACCCAGGCAGATCACTTCGGCCTTGTCGTCACGCACGGCCCGTTCGGCCTGCTCGACAATCGCCTCCACGGCCCGCTGTGGGTCGGCCTCCAGTTCCAGTACCGCCAGCCCGCTGGCACGCACCGAGGCGCAGCGCTCGTACAGGCCGGACAGCTTCAGGCGGTCCTCGATCAGCGGTACGGTGCGGTCCAGCGTGGTTACAACCGAATAAGCATGGCCCAGGTACATTGCCGTGCTGGCGGCAGCATCGGTAATGTCCACCACCGGCACGTTGAGCAGCTCCTGCAGGCCTTCGCGGCCGTGTTCGCCATAACCCGCCTGGATCACGGCGTCATAGGGGCCTTCGAAGGCCAGTACTCGGTCCATCACCGCGATTGCAGCCAGGTAGCTTTCGAAATTGCCCTCCACCGACTCGGCACCAAACCAAGGTGTGAGGCCGATTATTTCCGTGCCGGGCGCGGCCACCGCACGGGCCTGCTCGGCAATGGCGTCGGTGATGGCTTCGGTGGTGTTGACGTTGGCGATCAGAATACGCATGGGCTGTCTTCCTTGATTAATGGCTGCTGTGGTCGACGGCGATGCACTCGCCGCTGACGTCGTGGTATTGGCGGTTGCGGGGTGCGATCAGCAGGTACAGGGCAGCGGCGATACCGGCGCCGATCAACCAGGAGAACGGCGCCACGCTCTGGAAGTTGGGGACCAGGGCCAGGACGATGGCCAGCAGCGCAGCCGGCACGAAGGCGGCCACGGCGCGCAGGTTGATGCCTTTGCTGTAGTGATAGGCGCCGGCCGGGTCTTCGCTGTACAGCTGTGGCACGTTGATGCAGCCTTTGCGCAGCAACCAGTAGTCGGACATGATCACCCCGTACAGCGGGCCGAGCAGGGCGCCCAGGCCCGACAGGAAGTACACGATCACCAGCGGGCTGTTGTACAGGTTCCACGGCAGGATCAGCACCGCCAACGTGGCGCTGATCAGCCCGGCACGGCGGAAGTTCAGGTGGCGCGGCGCCAGGTTGCTGAGTACGAAGGCTGGTGCGACAAAGTTGGCCATGATGTTCACCGCCACGGTGACGATCAGGAAGGCCAGGCAGCCGAGCACCAAAAATGGCGTGCTGGGGATGGCGGCGACGATCTGCGTCGGGCTGTCGATGATTTGGCCGTTGATCTGGAACTGCGCACCGCATAGCACCACGGTGATCACGGCGAACACCAGGATGTTCACCGGCAGGCCCCAGAAGTTGCCGACGCGGATGGTCTTGCGGCACGGCGAGGAGCGGGCGAAGTCACAGAAGTTCAGCACCAAAGTGCCGTAGATCGCCAGCCACAGCGCGCCGCCGGCAAAAATGTTGCGCCACATCTCGTAGCCAGTCAGCGGCGCAGCCACCGACCAGGCAATGCGGGCATCGGCCTTGAAGTACATGAACACCGCCAGGGCGGCGACGGTCAGCAGGATCACCGGGCCGGCAAAGGCCTCGTAGCGGCGCACCATCTCCATGCCGTAGGCCAGGATGACCAGTTGCACCAGCCAGATCGATACGAAGCACACCCAGCCCAGGCTCGACAGGCCGAGGATGCTGTCGTGGTCGTATGCCGCCATTTGTGGCCACACGGCGGTAAGCAGTACCCGCAGCACCACCGAGGCCAGGTAGGTCTGGATGCCGAACCAGGCAATGGCGATGACGGCGCGGATCAGCGCCGGGATCTGCGCGCCGTGGATACCGAAGGCAATGCGGCTGATGACCGGGAACGGCACCCCGGTTTTCTGCCCCATGTAGCCGGACAGGTTCATGAAGAAATACACCAGGGCCGCACCGATGGCCAACGACAAGAGAATTTGCCAGCCACCCAGGCCGAGGGCGAACAAGCCCATGGCGAACGAATAGTTGGCGATATTGTGCACATCGTTTGTCCACAGCGCGAAGATGCTGTAGCCGCCCCAGCGACGACCTTCGATACGTGTTGGCGCGAGGTCGCGGTTATGCAGGCGCGGGCTCAGGGCAAGTTCCGGCGCGTTGCCGGTGAGGGTGGCGTTGGGGTGGGTGCTGGCGACGGATAGTTCAGGGGCAAGGTCGAGGCTGCTACTCATTCCGGCGGGCTCCTGATGCACTTGGACTGCGATGAGCGGGCATGCGCACGGGCTCGCCATCTCGTCAGTGCAGTGTTGGCATCACAGGGTTCTGGGCGCGGCGGCCGACATTGGGTCGGCGTCGCGGGTTCTTGTGTATTTATGTTTTGTTTAGGTTGTATACAAAACACGAATACACAAAAGCCATTTCTATGCCAAGGAGTATTCAACTTTCTGCTGGCCAGCATTCTGAAACTATCTTGTTGAAAGATAAGTTAATGAAATGCTGACGTTATAAGTTGACCAAATGAACAGGTTTAATTTTTTAGTGCGAAAGTTAGTTGATCATTTGGTCAAAATTTTTGGCGGGAAGTGTGTAACGTATTGGGGCGTTACCGAGGGTAAGTGCACACAAAAATGGCACTTATGGTGACGTTTTTGTGTACAAAAAATAGTCAGCTTTTCCTGCGCGGGCCTCTTCACGAGGACGCTTGCGAAGAGGCCCGTGCAAGAGAAAATCAATCCATCGGCGGCAACCGCCGCTTCACCGGGCTTTTCTTGATGATGGCGGTATTGGTTTCGGCCAGCACATTGATACGGTCGAGCAGGGTGTCCAGTTGTTCCATCGAGCGCACATGCAGCCGGGCAATGAAACAGTCCTCACCCGTGACTTTGTCGCACTCGGTGAACTCAGGGATGGCAATGATCTGCCGCTCCACTTCGTGCAACTGCCCCGGCAGCGGGCGGATGCGCACGATGGCCTGCAACTGGTAACCAAAGGCGCGTGGGTCGACCTCCACGGTGTAGCCGCGCAGCACACCACGCTCCTCCAGGCGGCGCAGGCGTTCGCTGACGCTGGGCGCGGACAGCCCGCTGACCTGCGCCAGCGCTTTGAGCGAGCGGCGTGAGTCCTCCATCAGTGCATTGATCAGTAGTTGGTCGATGGCATCGGTCATGCTCGCCTCATCAGGTAATTCACGATATTTGCCTTGATAGTAAAGGCATGACTGCAGATCTGCCTTGGTTAACCGCTGGAAGGTCAGGCTGCAACCTTTGCATACTGTTGCCATCGTCAACAGGAGGTGTGAGATGGACAGTTCATTGCGCCGTGGCTCGCTGGAAATGGTCGCTGCCATGCTGATTTCCGGGACCATCGGCTGGTTCGTGCTGGTGTCTGGCCTACCGGTGCTGGATGTGGTGTTCTGGCGCTGCGTGTTCGGTGCCGTGACCTTGCTGGCGATTTGCGCCGCATTTGGGCTTCTACGGCCGGGAGTGATCAGCCGCACGGCATTCTTGCTGGCGATTGCCAGTGGGGTGGCCATTGTCGGCAACTGGCTGTTGTTGTTCGCCTCGTACTCGCGGGCATCGATTGCCATTGGTACGGCGGTGTACAACGTGCAGCCGTTCATGCTGGTGGGCCTGGCGGCACTGTTTTTGGGCGAGAAAATCACCTTGGCCAAGGTGACCTGGCTGAGCGTGGCGTTCCTCGGCATGCTGGCCATCGTCAGTGCACATGGGGCGGGGCAGGGCAGTGGCGAGGATTATTTGCTCGGGATTGCCCTGGCGCTGGGGGCAGCGTTGTTGTATGCAATCGCTGCGTTGATCATCAAGCGCCTGAGTGGCACGCCCCCGCACCTGATCGCGTTGATTCAGGTAGCCACGGGTGCGCTGCTGCTGGCGCCGTGGATCAAGCTTGGCGGCTTGCCGAGTGAAGTGCCGGCGCTGGCCAGCCTGCTGACGCTGGGCATGGTGCATACCGGCCTGATGTATGTGCTGCTGTACAGTGCCATACAGCGTTTGCCCACGGCGTTGACCGGTGCGCTGTCGTTCATTTACCCGATTGCGGCGATCCTGGTGGACTGGGTGGCGTTCGGGCACCGACTGGCGCCGCTGCAGTGGCTGGGGGTGGGGTTGATCTTGCTGGCGGCGGCGGGAATGCAGCAGGGATGGTGGTTCCGACCGGCGCGGGTTGCCGTCAAAAGTTGAGGTAGAATGCCGCTTTTGTCAGCCTGCGACCCACCATGACTTCGCCGATCCACATCCTTGAAAAGCACCTGCTCGCCGCCCTCGACCCTGCCCCGCAGGAAACCCGCCGCCTGTTCCACGGCCGTGGGCGCTGCTGGGCGGGCCTGGAGCAGGTCACCGTCGACTGGCTGCAAGGCGTGCTGTCGGTTGCCCTGTTCCGCGAGCCGTCCGAGGGCCAGCTGGCCGAGCTGGAGGCCATGTTGCGCACGTTGGCTGAGCGCCCGCAATGGACCGGCCAGGCGATCATCATCCAGCACCGCTACCTGCCCGACAGCCCGGGCCAGTGGCTGGTGGGCGAGCCGTGCCAGCAGCGTGAGGTGGTCGAGGACGGCCTGAGCTACCTGCTGGACCTGGGCGTGCGGCAGAACAACGGCCTGTTCCTCGACATGCGCTACGGCAGGCGCTGGGTGCGTGAGCAGGCGGCGGGCAAGCGCGTGCTGAACTTGTTCGCCTATACCTGCGGTTTCTCGGTGGCAGCGATTGCCGGTGGCGCCGAGCAGGTGGTGAACCTGGACATGGCCAAATCGGCCCTGTCACGTGGCCGGGACAACCACCGCCTCAATGGCCACGATGCATCGCGGGTGGCGTACCTGGGCCATGAGCTGTTCAAGTCGTGGGGCAAGGTGCGCAAGTACGGGCCGTATGACCTGATCATCATCGACCCGCCAACCTTTCAGCGTGGCAGCTTCGTGTTGACCCAGGACTACGCGAAGATCCTGCGGCGTTTGCCGGAGTTGCTGACTGAGGGCGGCACGGTGCTGGCGTGTGTGAATGATCCGGGCATCGGGCCGGAGTTTCTCATTGAAGGGATGGCGGAGCAGGCGCCGACGCTGGCGTTTGTCGAGCGGCTGGAGAACCCGCCGGAGTTCCCGGATGTGGACCCGGCCGGGGGGCTCAAGGCCTTGGTGTTCCGTAAAGTTTGATGTTGCCCTTGCTGGGCTCTTCGCGGTTTTACCCGCGAAGAGCCCAGTACAGGCGGCATCAAGCGCCAAGAGCCTGCATCGGCAGCGGGTATACCTGGGCAAAACTCACGTTGTCGGTTTGGTCCACGCGTTTCTTCAACCGCTCGTTGAACGCCCGGCTTACCGCATACTGCCCGCCGGAAATGGTGCGGAACTGCGCCGTCAGCACAAAGCCGTTCAAGTCCATGCGGTCCACGCCGAACACTTGCAATGGCCCCTGCAGGTTGATGCGCAGCAGCGGATCTTCGCTGATCGACTTGCCCACTTCATGGATCAGCGCCAGCGAAGCATCCACATCACTGCCGTAAGTGAACTGCACCGAAAAAAACGCATAAGCGAACTGCCGCGACTGGTTGGTAACCGCCTTGATCTGGCCGAACGGCACCGAGTGCACGAAGCCTTTGCCATCGCGCAGGCGCAGGGTGCGGATGGTCAGGCTTTCGACGGTACCGGCATGGCCGGAATCGAGCACCACCCAATCGCCGATGGAAATGGTGTCCTCGATCAGGATGAACAATCCGGTGATCACATCCTGCACCAACTGCTGCGAACCAAAGCCGATGGCCAGGCCGATCACCCCGGCACCGGCCAGCAAGGGCGCAACGTTGATGCCCAGGTTGGCCATGGTGGTGATGGTGCAGATAACGATCAGGACCACTTTGATCGCGTTGCGCAGCATCGGCAGGATGGTGCGCACCCGGGTACTTGGCTGGCGTGCGGCGCGGCGGCCGACGGCAGGCTTGAGTGCTTCCTGAATAGCGGTATCAAGCACCACCCACAGCAGCCAGGTAACCAGCAGGATCAGGCCGATGCTCGACAGCGAGTTGCTGATCGCCTGGCCCAGGCTGTTGCTCAGGGCGAAATCGATCACCGAGAAGCCCCAGATGCGCCCCAGCAATTCGATGAATGCCACTGCCATGGCGATGCGCAATAGCGCATGGGCAAGGCTGCGCAGCAGTTCTTTGTAGGGGCGTACCCGTTGCGCCGGGTCGCTTTCCCGGGGGGCCAGCAAGTGTTGCAGCAACGTGCTGAGAAACACTGTCGATACCAGCAGCACAGTGGTCAGCAAAGCCTTCTGCAGGGCCTTCTGGCTTTCTTCACCGGCACCTACCAGGTGAATCGCCGACACCAGAATCATCAACAGGATTGGCAGGTACCACACCGCCGAAAAGATCCGCAGGGTCTCCTGCACGGCCCGGTGCTGCACACGGTCCTTCAAGCTGCGATTGCGGATCAAGTGCGCCACCGGGCGGCGCAGGCGAATGACCAGGCTGGCGAAGATGAAGGTGGCGGTGAGGCCGGTGAGCACGGCAATGCTGGCGGTGATGTTGCCGCCCAACTGGCGGGCAATCTGCGGGCTGGTAAGGGCGTCGCTCCAGGCCGCGAGGAAGCCGATCAGAAAAAGCAGCCGTGGGGCCAGGCGCTTGATCACTGCTACGGCCGGGCGCTTGTGGCCGGCATCGAACAGGGTGATCAGGCACAGAATGATCGAGGTCGAGAACAAGCCACTGCTGGTGGCGTATGCCAGGCTCAGGCCCAGCGCGCGGGCTACCGAGGGGTCGAGGAAGCGGCTGGCGTACAGCGTCAGCGGCAGGCTGGCCAGCGCTGGCAGGGTGTAGGGCAGCAGGTAGCCCAGCAGGCTGCTGGCACGTTTGCGCTCGCGCAACCACGGGGTGCCAGAAGTGCGTCTTGCGACCCAGCGCCCGAGGCTGGTGAGCGCGGCGAAACTGGCGGCCCAGGTGAATGTAAGCAACAAGAAGTTGCCGGCCAGTTGCAGCGAGTCGCTGGCCGAGTGGCGGTCGACCAGGCGTTCGACCTCTTTGGCGGCGCGATCGGTGCGCAAGCGCCAGGCATCCACCAGGTGGGCGTCGAGGTCCAGCTCCTGGGCGGCACTGTCCAGGCCGTCGGCCAAAGCGCCAAGCAGCCCGCCTTGCAGTACTGGTTCGGGTTCGGCGGCTTGTTCTTCGGTGGGGGTGGGGTCGGCGGCAAGCAGGTGGGTGCTCAGCAGGCAGCCGAGCAACAGGGTAGAGAGAAAGCGCAGCACTGGAGTACTCCTTGGGCCGGGGTGAGCGGGGCAGGGTTACTCAAGGAACTGATGGGTAAAGGGTATGGAAAGTTCGATTGTTGTATGGCCTGTGCCGGTCCCTTCGTGAGCTTGCCCGCGAAGAGGCCGGCACTGCCTGTATCAGTTACTGACCGCTATAGATCTGGTCAAACACCCCGCCATCATTGAAGTGGGTTTTCTGCACGGTGCGCCAGTCACCAAAGGTTTTTTCCACCGACAGGAAGTCCACTTTCGGGAAGCGGTCGGTGTACTTGGCCAGTACCGTCGCATCGCGCGGGCGCAGGTAGTTGTTGGCGGCGATCTCCTGGGCTTCTGGCGACCACAGGTACTTCAGGTATTCCTCGGCCACGGCCTGGGTGCCTTTCTTGGCCACCACCTTGTCGACCACGCTCACCGGCGGCTCGGCTTCTGCCGACACGCTTGGGTAGACCACTTCGAACTGGTCGCGGCCGAACTCGCGAGCGATCATTTCGGCTTCGTTCTCGAAGGTGACCAGCACGTCGCCGATCTGGTTGGTCATGAAGGTGGTGGTGGCGGCGCGGCCGCCGGTGTCCAGGACGGGGGCCTGCTTGAACAGTTTGCCGACGAAATCGCGGGCTTTGCTTTCATCACCGCCTTGCTTGAGCACGTAGCCCCAGGCCGACAGGTAGGTGTAGCGGCCATTACCCGAGGTTTTCGGGTTGGGCACGATCACCTGCACGCCGTCCTTAAGCAGGTCGGGCCAGTCTTTCAGGGCTTTTGGGTTGCCCTTGCGCACGATGAACACTGTGGCCGAGGTGAACGGTGCGCTGTTGTTCGGCAGGCGGGTTACCCAGTTGTCCGGCACCAGCTTGCCGTTGTCGACCAGGGCGTTGATGTCGGTGGCCATGTTCATGGTGATGACATCGGCCGGCAGGCCATCGATCACCGCACGCGCCTGCTTGCTGGAGCCGCCGAAGGACATCTGCACGTTGACCTTCTCTTTGTGCTCGGCTTCCCAGTGTTTCTGGAAGGCTGGGTTGTAGTCCTTGTAGAAGTCGCGCATCACGTCGTAGGAAACGTTGAGCAGGGTAGGGGCGGCCTGGGCGAGGTTACCCAGGGCCAGGCCTGCGGCGAGCAGTGAGGCGGTGAAGAGTTTTTTCACGTTGCTTCCTTGTTCTTGAAGAGTATTGGGGCAGATTGCCAGCGACTATAGCGGGTGGCTCGAAGTGGGTTAAAGAACAAAAAACACTTTGGTTATTCCGCTGCAAGTACAGGGCCTCAGTGCTTGGGAAACAGCCCATTCCCACACCGGGAACAGAACGCCGCCCCATGCTCATGGGTCTTCTTTTGGCAGGTTGGGCAATCATGCTGCAGTTGCTCCCCACGCATGGCGTTGGCCAGTTCTGCGGTGAAGATCCCGGTCGGCACGGCAATGATCGAATAACCGGTAATCATCACCAATGATGACAGCACCTGCCCCAGCGGCGTCTTCGGCACGATGTCGCCAAAGCCCACGGTGGTCAGGGTAACGATGGCCCAATAGATGCCTTTGGGAATGCTGGTAAAGCCATGCTCCGGCCCTTCGATCACATACATCAGCGTGCCGAACACCGTCACCAGGGTCGATACCGTCACCAGGAACACGATGATCTTCTGCTTGCTGCCGCGCAGCGCCTCCATCAGGTAATGGGCCTGCTTGAGGTACGGGCTGAGCTTCAGTACGCGGAAGATCCGCAGCATCCGAATAACCCGGATGATCAGCAGGTACTGGGCGTCGCTGTAGTACAGGGCGATGATGCCCGGCACGATCGCCAGCAAGTCGACCAGGCCATAGAAACTGAAGGCGTAGCGCAAGGGCTTGGGGGAGCAGTACAGGCGGGTGATGTACTCGGCCAGGAAGATCGCGGTAAAGCCCCATTCGATGGCGGCCAGCAGACCGGCGTAGCCTTGGTGCACTTCGTCGATGCTGTCGAGGATCACCGTGACCAGGCTGGCCAGGATGATCAGCAGGAGGATTTTGTCGAAGCGGCGACCGGCTACGGTGTCTGTCTGAAAGACGATGATGTAGAGCCGCTCGCGTATTGATTGCGGGGTTTGCATGGTTTGTGTTCCGGGGACGTAAGCAGTAAGCCTAGAAGGTCAGTGTTCCGGCCTGCAATGGGCGGACTGGTAAAAATGCCAGTTTTAAAGGCGGGGAGGTTGGCCGCAGAATGCGCCTGGCATGGGCGAACGTGTGAAAGGGTCATGAATAGGGCAACTGAGCAGCAGAGCTTGGCGTTACAGACACTGTCGTATACCGCATATGGTCATTCGGTCGGGGGACCGGCTACTTCGCTGAGGTTCAATGGCGAGTGGAGAATCGGGGTTCTCCAAGGCTATGGGGTGGGCCATGGGCATCGGTACTATCCCCCTGCACTCATGCGTTTTTTAAGCCCGGATGCGTTGAGCCCGTTTGGTAAAGGTGGAGTCAACTCTTATGCCTATTGCCAAGGTGACCCGGTCAATCGCTCAGACCCAACAGGGGAAGCATGGACGATTAAACGCGCTCCGGGGCGGGCGAGGCCAGCAGCCGTATTTAGCCCCTCTAGAACAAGCAATGAGACAGCAGTCCCGGCGTTAAGGAATGGACCGGGTAAATATCTGCAGGCAAGTACTGTTTCGAAGGAAACCGTTGAGTTGAGCAGTTCCGGTTCTATCGGTGGCATCAATGGCGTGCCTGTGAAGGTGCGTCCCGTAGCGACGGTAGCAGGCGTGCAGTCAAAGGGGCCAACTATTGATGAGCTTGGGGAGTCTCGGCGGAATCAGCTGTATTGGGAGCACAGGCCGGGCGCTCAGCCGATGAACCAAGACCAGATGATCCCCAATCACCAGCGGGCTCACAGCAGTCAGATTCTAGATATTGAGCGCAATAGCGCGCGTATCAGAGAGCAGGAAGCACGCGATGCAATAATTGTACAGTTGATGTCGTCCTGGAACGGGTGATTTTTGTGGCAGGGCGGCTGTCAGAAACCTGCTCAACCGATGTGTTCCAGTCATCGGTTGTGCAGACGCCAGGAACTCCGGCGTAGTAAAAGTTGCCAGAAGTGGTTACCCGAATGCATCAGCCAGCAAGCCAGTACGAACGGCGCTGTCAGCCCGGCAATGGGCATCACGTTGAACAGCGGTTGCAGCAATAGGGCTATCACAATTGCCAGCAGCGTCACCCACGGCTTTTCACCTTGCCGGCTGAAGGCCAGTGCCGCCAGTGCGGCATTGAACCCGTACAGCCCCAGCCACGCAGCCTGCGCCTGGTCGGTGAGCAGCGCCACGCCCCCACCGATGGCCGAGCCAATCACCGCCCACATGGCGGCATAGGGGTTGGCGATGAACATGCCGAGGATGATCAGCGCGCCTGCCAGGGGTTGATCGAGCAGGAAGATCTGGCCCACACCACGCGCCAGGGCATACAGCGGGTCGGCTTCGACGAAGCCGCTGGGTGAGGGGCTGGCGAGCAGCAGCGTGGCCCAGCCCAGCAGGACGAAGGGGGCGGTGTAGGCGATCAAAAGTTTGCCGCCGCGCTTGCGCCATTGGTGGGTGATGATGCTGGACAGGCCGCCGGCGGCGATGATCAGTGGTGGCAGGATCGCCGACCAGGGCAGCACGACGCTGATCAGGATGCCGATCAGCACGCCGTTGTAGCAATACAACCCGGCCTGGCGATCGGCGCGGTCGTAACCGCGGGCCTGGGCGGTGAGTAGCCCAGCCAGGGCGCCGAGCAGGGCACCACCGCCGACCAGGCTGGGCGCGGTCAGCAGGATGGCCAGCAGGCAGCACAGGCCGCACAGGGGGTTGCGCAGCAGCAGCACCTGGCTGAAGCCGTTGAGTAACGCCGTGGCCCAGTCGGGGCACGGGTTGACGAAATTTTTGGTGTACATGGGGCAGTCAGTGAGGTTGATGGAGGGCGGTGGGCCTCTTTGGGCCTCTGTTTTCCGCAGGTTCGGTGTATTGGGAGGGCTTTGCCCTCCTATCGCGACACAAGGCCGCTCCTACAAGGGATTGCGGTCTCCTGTAGGAGCGGCCTTGTGTCGCGAAAGGGGCGCAGAGCGCCCCCGGCAATCTCAGATCAAAGTCTCGATCCGCAGCGTGTTAGTCGACCCCGGCTTGCCGAAAGGCACACCGGCGGTGATCAGCAGTGTGTCGCCACGGCTGGCCATACCTTGCGCCTGGGCAATTTCCAGCGCCGTAGACACCACCTCGTCGACCTGGCGCAGGCGGTCGTTGACCACCGAGTGCACGCCCCACGCCACGCTCAGGCGGCGTGCGGTGTTCAGGTTCGGTGTCAGGTTGAGGATCGGTGCCCGTGGCCGCTCGCGCGCCGCGCGCAGGGTCGAGGCGCCCGACTCGCTGTAGTTGACCAGCACCGCCACCGGCAGGATGCCGCTGATACGGCGGATAGCGCAGCTGATGGCATCCGACACGGTGGCTTCGGCTTTTGGCCGGCCAACGTCGAGCTGGGCCTGGTAGTCCGGGCCGTTTTCCACCTGGCGGATGATCTTGCTCATCATCTGCACCGCTTCCAGCGGGTAATCACCCGAAGCGGTCTCGGCCGACAGCATCACCGCGTCGGCACCTTCGGCCACGGCATTGGCCACGTCGGTGACTTCGGCACGGGTAGGCGCTGGCGAGAAACGCATGGATTCGAGCATCTGCGTGGCCACCACCACCGGTTTGCCCAGTTGGCGGCAAGTGCCGATGATGCGCTTCTGGATCTGCGGCACGCTTTCGGCCGGCACTTCCACGCCCAGGTCACCACGGGCCACCATGATCGCGTCTGCCAGTTCGGCGATGGCTTGCAGTTGCTCGACCGCCGAGGGTTTTTCGATCTTGGCCATCAGGTAGGCGCGGTCGCCGATAAGCTGGCGCGCTTCGACGATGTCTTCAGGGCGCTGGACGAACGACAGGGCCACCCAGTCCACGCCCAACTCCAGGCCGAAGGCCAGGTCGCGGCGGTCCTTTTCGGTGAGCGGAGAGAGGTCGAGCACCGCTTGCGGCACGTTGACGCCTTTGCGGTCGGACAGCTCGCCACCGTTCAGCACTTCGGTGTCGATGGCATCGCTGTGCTTGGCGGTGACGCGCAGGCGCAGCTTGCCGTCGTCCAGCAGCAGGTCCATGCCGGGTTCGAGGGCAGCGATGATTTCGGGGTGCGGCAGGTTGACCCGGCGGTTGTCGCCCGGGGTTTTGTCCAGGTCCAGGCGCAGGGCCTGGCCGCGTTGCAACTGTACCTTGCCCTCAGCGAAGCGGCCCACGCGCAGCTTTGGCCCTTGCAGGTCCATGAGGATGCCCAGCGGGTAGTTGAGTTGCTGCTCGACTTCGCGGATCCACTGGTAGCGCAGGGCGTGGTCGGCATGCTCGCCGTGGCTGAAGTTGAGGCGGAAGATGTTCACCCCGGCTTCGACAAGCTGGCGGATGTCGTCGATGCCGTTGATCGCAGGGCCAAGGGTGGCGAGGATCTTTACTTTTTTATCAGGCGTCATGATTGGGCAGTCTCGAGGATCAGGATGGCGCGGAAGTCGTTGACGTTGGTGCGGGTCGGCTCGGTGACGATCAGCGCATCCAGCGCGGCGAAGTAGCCATAGCCGTTGTTGTTGTCCAACTCGTCGCTGGCCGACAGGCCCAGGGCTTCGGCGCGGGCGTAGCTGGCCGGGGTCATGAAGGCACCGGCGTTTTCTTCCGAGCCATCGATGCCGTCGGTGTCGCCGGCCAGGGCGTACACACCCGGCAGGCCTTTCAGGCTTTCGGTGAGGCTGAGCAGGAACTCGGCGTTGCGCCCGCCACGGCCATTGCCGCGCACGGTTACGGTGGTTTCGCCACCCGACAGGATCACGCAGGGCGCCTTCAGCGGCTGGCCGTGTTGAACGATTTGCCGGGCAATGCCGGCGTGTACCTTGGCCACTTCGCGTGATTCACCTTCCAGGTCACCGAGGATCAGTGGGCTGAAGCCGGCCTGGCGGGCTTTGACCGCGGCAGCTTCGAGCGACTGCTGGGGCTTGGCGATCAGCTGGAAGTGGCTGCGGGCCAGGGCTGGGTCATCGGCCTTGACGGTTTCCGAGGCTGGGTTGTTCAGCCAGTCGATGACCGCTTTCGGCGCTTCGATGTTGTAGCGTTTGAGAATGGCCAGGGCGTCGGCCGAGGTGCTCGGGTCGGCCACGGTGGGGCCGGAGGCAATTACCGTGGCGAGGTCGCCCGGCACATCGGAAATGGCATAGGTGTACACCGTGGCCGGCCAGCAGGCCTTGGCCAGGCGGCCGCCTTTGATCGCCGAGAGGTGTTTGCGTACGCAGTTCATCTCGCCGATGGTGGCGCCGGATTTGAGCAGCGCCTTGTTGATCTGCTGCTTGTCGGCCAGGGTCAGGCCTTCGGCAGGCAGGGCCAGCAGTGCCGAGCCCCCGCCAGACAGCAGGAAGATGACGCGGTCGTCTTCGTTGAGGTTGCTGACCAGTTCCAGCACGCGCTTGGCCACGGCCAGGCCGGCGGCATCCGGGACCGGGTGGGCGGCTTCGACCACTTCGATTTTTTGGCAGTTGGCGCCGTGGCCGTAACGGGTAACGACCAGGCCAGAGACTTCGCCCTGCCAGCTTTTCTCGACCACTTCGGCCATGGCAGCTGCGGCTTTGCCGGCGCCGATGACGATGACCCGGCCGCTACGGTCGGCGGGCAGGTAGGGTTCGAGAACTTGACGGGGGTGGGCGGCGGCGATGGCTGTGTCGAACAGTTCGCGGAGAAGTTTTTGCGGATCGACCGACATGGCAGGCTCCCAATTATTGTTGTTCTGCAGAATCAAAAACGCCCCTGGAACTGCCTCCGTGCAGGCCGAACCAGGGGCGGGTGTTGCTCGGTGCTACCGCTGAACCTGTGGTCGCAGGTTCAATGGTGTTTGCTCTGGAATCCTGGGGGCGCTTTGCGCCCCTTTCGCGACACAAGGCCGCTCCTACAGGGGATTGCGTACCGCTTGTAGGAGCGGCCTTGTGTCGCGATCGGGCTGCGCAGCAGCCCCCGAATTCAGGTTACTTGTCGCCGCGGATCGAGAAGTTGGCCATGTGCTCCAGGCCTTTGATCAGCGCCGAGTGGTCCCAGTTGCCGCCACCCAGGGCCTGGCAGGTGTTGAACACTTGCTGGGCATTGGAGGTGTTGGGCAGGTTGATGCCCAGTTCCTTGGCGCCTTGCAGGGCCAGGTTCAGGTCCTTCTGGTGCAGGTTGATGCGGAAGCCTGGGTCGAAGGTGCCCTTGATCATGCGCTCGGCGTGCACTTCGAGGATTTTCGACGAAGCAAAGCCGCCCATCAGTGCTTCACGCACCTTGGCTGGGTCCGCGCCGTTCTTGGCAGCGAACAGCAGCGCTTCGCTGACTGCCTGGATGTTCAGGGCGACGATGATCTGGTTGGCGACCTTGGCGGTCTGGCCGTCACCGTTGCCACCGACGCGGGTGATGTTCTTGCCCATGGCTTCGAACAGCGGCAGGGTGCGCTCGAAGGCTTTCGGGCAGCCACCGACCATGATGCTGAGGGTCGCGGCCTTGGCACCGACCTCACCACCGGACACCGGGGCGTCCAGGTAGGCAGCGCCGGTTGCCTTGATTTTCTCGGCGAAGGCTTTGGTAGCGGTTGGCGAGATCGAGCTCATGTCGATCACGATCTTGTTCGGGCCGACGCCCTCAGCCACGCCGTTTTCGCCGAACAGGACGCTTTCGACCTGTGGGGTGTCGGGGACCATGACGATGATGAATTCGGCTTCCTGCGCCACTTCTTTAGGGTTGGCCAGGGCCACTGCACCGGCGGCGATCAGCTCGGCTGGCGCGGCGTCGTGGTGGGTGGAAACGAACAGGCTGTGACCTGCTTTTTGCAGGTTTTGGGCCATGGGCTTGCCCATGATGCCGGTGCCGATGAAACCGATTTTAGCCATGACAATGTGCCTCTTTATATTTGTTCACATCAGGCGCTGTGCGCCCGGCTTGTTCAAATTGCGTTATGGGTTTTCAGCCAGCCCAGGCCCGCTTCGGTGGTGGTCAGCGGCTTGTACTCTGCGCCCACCCAGCCCTGGTAGCCGATACGGTCCAGGTGCTCGAACAGGAAGCGGTAGTTGATTTCGCCGGTGCCTGGCTCGTTGCGCCCTGGGTTGTCGGCCAGCTGGATGTGGTTGATCAGTGGCAGGTTGGCTTGCATGGTGCGCGCCAGGTCACCTTCCATGATCTGCATGTGGTAGATGTCGTACTGCAGGAACAGGTTGTCGCTGCCGACTTCGGCCTGGATTTCCAGGGCCTGCTGGGTGGTGTTCAGGTAGAAGCCTGGGATGTCGCGGGTGTTGATCATTTCCATGACCAGGCGAATGCCGGCGGCCTTGAGCTTGTCGGCGGCGTAGCGCAGGTTCTCGACGAAGGTCTTGCGCACGGTGGCGCAGTCCGGGCCTTGTGGGCGGATGCCGGCCAGGGCGTTGACCTGGGTGTTGCCCAGCACCTTGGCGTACTCGATGGCCTTGTCGACACCGGCACGGAATTCTTCGACGCGGTCTGGGTGGCAGGTGATGCCGCGCTCACCCTTGGCCCAGTCACCCGCGGGCAGGTTGAACAACACCTGGGTCAGGCCGTTGGCCTCCAGCTGCTGCTTGATTTCAGCCGCGCTGAAGTCGTACGGGAAGAGGTATTCGACGCCGCTGAAACCAGCATCGGCGGCAGCCTTGAAGCGGGCCAGGAAGTCCTGTTCGGTGAACAGCATGGACAAGTTGGCAGCGAAGCGAGGCATGAGTTGTCTCCTTGCGATGAAGGCCCCCAGGGCGTACCTGGGGGCGTCAGGCGATCAGTCCAGCAGCGAGATGGCGGTTGGCGCGTCGTTGCCGACCAGGGCCAGGTCTTCGAACTCGTTGACCGCGTTGATCTCGGTGCCCATGGAAATGTTGGTCACACGCTCGAGAATCACTTCGACCACCACCGGTACGCGGAACTCTTCGGCCATTTTCTGTGCCTTGAGCAGGGCAGGGGCGATTTCTGCTGGCTCGAATACACGGATGGCCTTGCAGCCCAGGCCTTCGACTACGGCAACGTGGTCTACACCGTAGGTGGCGGCGTCGGTCGAGTTGATGTTCTCGAACGCCAGTTGTACACAGTAATCCATGTCGAAGCCACGCTGCGCTTGACGGATCAGGCCCAGGTAGGCGTTGTTCACCAGCACGTGGACGTACGGCAGGTTGAACTGTGCGCCTACTGCCAGTTCTTCGATCATGAACTGGAAGTCGTAGTCACCCGACAGCGCGACAACCTTGCGTTTAGGGTCGGCTTTGACAACACCCAGCGCGGCAGGGATGGTCCAGCCCAGCGGGCCGGCCTGGCCGCAGTTGATCCAGTGGCGTGGCTTGTACACGTGCAGGAACTGCGCACCGGCAATCTGCGACAGGCCGATGGTGCTGACGTAGGTGGTGTCCTTGCCGAATACCTGGTTCATTTCTTCGTACACGCGCTGTGGCTTGACGGGCACGTTGTCGAAGTGGGTCTTGCGCTGCAGGGTGGCCTTGCGCTCCTGGCAGTCTTCGAGCCAGGCCTTGCGGCACTTCAGCTTGCCAGCGGCTTTCCACTCGCGGGCCACTTCCAGGAACACGTCCAGTGCCTTGCCAGCATCGGAAACGATACCCAGGTCTGGGGTGAACACGCGGCCGATCTGGGTGGGTTCGATGTCGACGTGCACGAACTTGCGGCCTTCGGTGTAGACATCGACCGAACCGGTGTGGCGGTTGGCCCAGCGGTTACCGATACCGAACACCAGGTCGGATTTCAGCAGGGTGGCGTTGCCGTAGCGGTGCGACGTCTGCAGGCCGACCATACCGACCATTTGTGCGTGGTCGTCCGGGATGGTGCCCCAGCCCATCAGGGTCGGGATTACCGGGACGCCGGTCAGTTCGGCGAACTCGACCAGTTTGTCGCTGGCGTCGGCGTTGATGATGCCGCCACCGGCTACCAGCAGCGGGCGCTCGGCGTCATTGAGCAGGGCCAGGGCTTTTTCGGCCTGGACACGGGTCGCCGATGGCTTGTTGATGGCCAGTGGCTCGTAGGCGTCGATGTCAAATTCGATTTCGGCCATCTGCACGTCGAACGGCAGGTCGATCAGTACCGGGCCTGGGCGGCCGGTACGCATTTCGTAGAAGGCCTTCTGGAAGGCGTAAGGCACTTGGCCTGGCTCCAGAACGGTGGTCGCCCACTTGGTCACTGGCTTGACGATGCTGGTGATGTCGACGGCCTGGAAATCTTCCTTGTGCAGGCGTGCACGCGGGGCTTGGCCGGTGATGCAGAGAATCGGGATGGAGTCGGCCGATGCGCTGTACAGGCCGGTGACCATGTCGGTGCCGGCAGGGCCGGACGTGCCGATGCACACACCGATGTTGCCTGGGTTGGCACGGGTGTAGCCCTCGGCCATGTGCGAGGCACCTTCGACGTGGCGAGCGAGGACGTGATCGATGCCACCGACTTTCTTCAGGGCCGAATACAACGGGTTGATGGCAGCCCCTGGGATGCCGAACGCGGTATCTACACCTTCACGGCGCATGACCAGAACGGCTGCATCGATTGCTCTCATTTTGCTCATGGTTTGTGCCTCATCGATTTTGTAATTGTATACAACTTGCTTTGCGACAGAGTGTATTCACGCCTGGCGGCTCAGGTCAATGGGTTTTCATCGGCTGAGCGGGGTTTCGTCAGAGCGCCTGTGAAAACGGGGGTTTGCGCCATCGCATACGATCGTTTCAAAATATTGTATACAAAAATACCTTTCGTTGTGTTCTATTTGTTCTATCGGTTTTCAACTGCCCTCAGGGCTTCTCACAACAAGAAGAGGACCTTTCCATGAACGCTTTGAACCTGAAAGTCGCTGTCAGCCTGGTGAATGCCGCGTTGGCGGCGGGCCGCAAGATCAATGCCGCGCCACTGACCGTGGCGGTGCTGGATGCCGGCGGGCACCTGCTGGCGCTGCAGCGTGAAGATGGCGCCAGCCTGATTAGGCCTGAAGTGGCCGCTGGCAAAGCCTGGGGCGCAATTGCCCTGGGCAAGGGCTCGCGGTTGCTGGCGCTGGATGCACAGCAACGGCCGGCGTTTTTTGCCGCGCTGAACGGGATGGGGGAGCGGCCGGTGGTGCCAGCGCCGGGAGGCGTGCTGATTCGTGATCAGGACGGCAAGGTGCTGGGTGCGGTAGGGATCAGCGGCGATACGTCGGATATCGACGAGCAGTGCGCGATCAGTGCGATCGAGGAAGTGGGGTTGCGGGCGGATGCCGGGGTAGCGGCGTAAGGCTCGAGACAGCCGGGGGCCGCGTTGCGGCCCAATCGCGACGCAAGGCCGCTCCCATAGGGGTTATGCAATGTCCCTGTGGGAGCGGCCTTGTGTCGCGAAGGGCTGCAAGGCAGCCCCACTGGCCCTGTCAGGCTGCTTCCGGCTCGCAGCCTTTCAATACCATGCGGATAATGGTCTCGGCCGCCGCGTCGTAATCACTGTCTGCCAGCTTGGCCTTGCCGGTCACTGCAGAAATCTGCCAGTCGAAGTCGGCATAGGTCTGGGTCGCCGCCCAGATACTGAACATCAGGTGATGCGCGTCCACATGGGCAATCTGCCCACGGTCGATCCAGCGCTGGATGCACTCGATGTTATGCCGGGCCTGCTCGTTCAACTGCTCCACCTGGTTCGGCGACAGGTGTGGGGCGCCATGCATGATCTCGCTGGCGAACACCTTGGAGGCGTACGGCAGGTCGCGCGAAATGCGGATCTTCGAACGAATATAGGCGCTCAGCACTTCTTTCGGGTCACCGTCGGCATTGAACGGTGTGGAGGCCTGCATGATCGGCGCGATGATGCTTTCCAGGACCTCGCGGTAGAGGTTGTCCTTGGACTTGAAGTAGTAATACACGTTCGGCTTGGGCAGGCCGGCCTTGGCCGCGATATCGCTGGTCTTGGTGGCGGCGAAGCCCTTGTCGGCAAATTCTTCACTGGCTGCGCGCAGGATCAGTTCCTTGTTGCGCTCGCGAATGGTGCTCATGGTCAGGGATCTTCCTCGTGTCTGGCCACCTCTAAGAGGGATCGGGCATGGTAGCACCGGGCTTGACGGGCGCTCAAGGCAGCGACTTTCGGCTAGACTCCGGCACATTCATTTCAGTGGAAACAGGCAAACATGGCAGGAAGCAGTCTACTGGTACTGATCGACGATATCGCCACGCTGCTGGACGACGTCTCGCTGATGACCAAAGTCGCGGCAAAAAAGACTGCGGGTGTGCTGGGTGACGACCTGGCGCTGAATGCTCAGCAAGTCACCGGCGTGCGTGCCGAGCGCGAAATTCCGGTTGTTTGGGCGGTGGCCAAAGGGTCGTTCGTCAACAAGGCCATCCTGGTGCCGGCGGCGTTGCTGATCAGTGCGTTCATTCCGTGGGCGGTTACGCCCTTGTTGATGGTGGGGGGCGCCTACCTGTGCTTCGAGGGCTTCGAGAAGCTGGCGCACAAGTTTTTGCACAGCAAGGAAGACGATGCAGCCGCGCACGAGGCGCGCAAGGAGGCAATGGCCGATGCCAATGTCGATTTGGTCGCCTTCGAAAAAACCAAGATCAAGGGTGCGGTGCGCACCGATTTCATCCTTTCGGCTGAAATCATTGCCATCACCTTGGGTACTGTGGCGGATGCGCCGCTGACACAGCAGATCATCGTGCTGTCGGGTATCGCCATTGTCATGACCATCGGTGTTTATGGTTTGGTGGGCGGCATTGTCAAACTGGATGACCTGGGGTTGTGGATGACCACCAAGGCGTCCCGGCTGGCCCAGGTGGTCGGCAATGGCATCTTGCAGGCTGCCCCATACATGATGAAGAGCCTGTCGGTGATTGGCACCGCGGCCATGTTCCTGGTCGGTGGCGGGATTCTGGTGCATGGCATTGCCCCGCTGCACCATGCCATCGAGGCCTTCAGCGAAGGACGCGGTGGCGCGCTGACCGGGGCACTGCTCAACGGTGTGGCGGGTGTGGTAGCCGGTGCCGTGGTGCTGGCGGTGGTGGCGGCTGCCGGGAAGTTGTGGCGAGCGTTTCGCCCGGCTACCTGAGTTGTGTGGCCGGCAACGTCGATGTCATTCACCGCGTTGCCGTCTCACAGGTTTTACTGTTCAGCCACCGCACCTTGCTCCTGCGGCTTCCAGGCCAGGAGGCCCTTGCTGAAATCGTTGGCAGCACTCTGGTAGTAGGCAATCGCCCGTCGTACCAGTGGGTGGTCGCTGTCTACAGTGGTTTCCCGGCTGTTGCCCAAGGCATCCTGGTGCACGCGCATGCCGCCGCGTGGGCTGAGGATCGCCAGGTCCTTGCCGTCGAAGAGCCCCAGGTGCTGGTAGTTGCCGATCAGCACACGCGGCGCCAGGGATTCTTCGCGTAGCAGGTCGCGGCCGAAGAAGGTCGAGGTGTAGCTCAGGTTGAGCAGGCCGAGCAGGGTTGGTGCCAGGTCGATCTGGCTGGCCAGTTGTGCGTCTTCGCGCGGGGCGATCAGCTTGGGTGCATAGATCCACAGCGGGATCTGGTAATTGCTGACCGGCAGGTCTTCAACGCCCGCGCTGCCGGCGGTGTGGTCGGCGACGAACACGAACAGGGTGTTGTCGAACCATGGCTTGCCCTTGGCCTCCCGCAGGAACTGCGCAATGGCATGGTCGGTGTACTTCACCGCGCCCTCACGGCCTTCACCTGACGGAATGTCGATACGGCCATCGGGGTAGGTGTAAGGGCGGTGGTTGGAGGTGGTCATCAGTTGCAGGAAGAACGGTTGCTGCCTGGCGTGGTCGGCATCGGCCAGCTTCAGCGTCTGCCGATACAGGTCTTCGTCAGCCATGCCCCAAGCGTTCTTGAAGCTGATTTCGCTCTCGTCGACGCTGCTCTGGTCGACGATACGGTAGCCATTGCCGCTGAAGAAGGCGTTCATGTTGTCGAAGTAGCCGCGCCCGCCATAGACGAATACGGCGTCATAACCCACCGCTTTCAGTTGCTGACCGAGGCTGCCATAGCCGCTTTCGCGGCCGATGCGCTTGACGATCGAGCGGCCCGGCGTGGGGGGGATCGACAGGGTGATGGCTTCCAGGCCGCGATCGGTACGCGTGCCGGTGGCGTAGAAGTTGTTGAAGTACAGGCTCTGTTGGCGCAGCGCGTCCAGGTTGGGCGTGAGGTTGCGTGGGTCGCCGTTGCTGCCCATGTACTTGGCGCTGAAGCTCTCGATGGTGACCAGGATGATGTTGGGCTTGCGTGGCTCGCCGCTGGCGCTGATGTGGCGACGAATGTCCTCGGGCTCGCTGGCCTTGAACCGCGCGTTGGGCTCGGCCAGTTCCTGGTGCATCTGCGCACCAACTTCGTTGGCGTCGAGGCTGGCGTAGAACTGGGTGTAGTCGAGCTCGTTGTTGCGGAACGCGGCGAAGAACTGGTACGGACCGTTGCTGGCCAGTTCGCGCTGATAGGCGTTACCGCCTTGGCCACGCGGGAATTGCTGGTCGACCACTAGCACGCTGAGCCCGCCCAGCACGGCCAGCAGCGCAAGGCCACCCAGGCGCTGGCGCAGGTTGGCGCCGGGTGCTGCGAGGGCCTGGGCCAGAGGTTTGCGCAGGATCAGGGCAAGCAGGACGGCAACCACGGCGATGCTGCCCAGTAGCGTTGGCAGCGGGTACGACTCGCGAATGTTGTCCAGCACTTCCTTGGAATACACCAGGTAGTCCACGGCGATGAAGTTGAAGCGCACCCCGAACTCGTCCCAGAACAGCCACTCGGCCACCGCGACGAACAGCATCACGAACAGGCTGACGATCAACACCCCGCCCATGAGCCGGCGATGCAAGGCCGTGCGCCACAGTGCGGCCGGGCACAGCGCCAGGTAAAGCCCCAGCGGCAGAGCGGCGTAGGTGAGGAAGCTCAGGTCGTACAAGGCACCACTGAAGAATAATGAGAAGTAGTTGCCATGTACTTCATCCAGGTGGGTGACCAGCAATACCAGACGGGTCAGCAAGAAAATGCCGAACCAGAGCGAGCAAACTAACAGCAGGTACCGCCAAGGTGCGGCGAGGGAGGTGCGCATTAAGTGGGCCTGTTTTCTTTTTTGGATGCAAGAAGCCAAGCATGCTAGATGGGTAAGTGCAAAAATTTTGTCAAAAATTCGCAGGGACTAAGTGGAATCTCGGGCATATAGTAAGCACTTTGCTTATTTCCTACAGGTCGGGAGGTTAAATCATGTTCGGAAATGTGTTGACTTACGATGTGTACCACTTGGCCCTTTACCTGGGCTCGGCCTTGGCCTGGGGCGCCGTGGGCCTTCTGATGCTGCTGCGCGGGGCGGGGGTAGGGGCTTTGTACAAATGCTGTGCGGTATTTGGCCTGGCGTTGATAACCAATAGCATCATGCTGGTGCTGGACATCTTGCGTGTGCTGGAGCACTGGCAGGTGGAGCTGGGGCTTTTGCTGTTTGGCGTGATGTTGCCGTGTGTGCTTGTTCTGACTTTAAAGGCAAATTTATCAGTAAGTAAGAATAGTCTTAATAAGTTGTAGGAAAGTTCTTACATGATTTGGCGTGACAGCGCGTTGGAAGATCAACGCGCTGTCACGATTCAGCGCATCAGAAGTGCACTTTTACCAGGAAACTCATGGTGTTCTGGTCGGTAGTGAAGGCATCGCTGTCCTTGATACCGTATTTGTTCTTCCAGTAGTCGTACTCGACACCCACGTACAGCTGCTTCTCGCCCAGGTGCAACGCCTTGCCCAGGTCGTACTTGATCTGTGGGTTGAAGTGCAGGTTGGCCTGGTAGGTGCCGTGGCGGTTCTCGTCGTTGTCCACCACCCAGTCCATGAAGCCGTCGATCAGCACGTCGGAATCGCCGACCGGGATGGTGTACGACCATACCGGGGTGATCTGCCATACGTTGTCGCCGGCGCGGCTGCCGTCGGTGGTGCGGTTGTAGAAGTTGAGCTGGAAGTAATCGAAGCCCGGGATGGCCAGGTCGAAGCCTGGGCCGATCAGGTACGACTCGGTGTCACCCTCGCCAAACTCGTAGGTCATGGCCAGCAGCACGTCCTTGACCGGGCCGAACTCCAGCTTCTGGTCGAAGATCTTGCCGAACGACAGGCGTGGGCTGAACTCGCCGTAGTAGGTGTTGGGCCCGTTGTTGGCGTCCTTCTTGCCCTGGTAGAAGATCTTGTCGACGAAGAAGAAGTTGTCGCCGTACTTCCACGCGTCGGCGTGCTCGAAGGTGAAGGTTTGCTGGGTTTCGGGGTTGACCTTGAAGTTCTTGCCCCACAGGTAGGTCAGGCTGTTGTTCTGCCATTGCAGCAGGTCGCCGCCGAAGGTGGTGCCACAGGCCAGCAGGCCGCCGGCAAGGATCAGGCTGTTGATGGTACGCATTGCGAGTGTCGCTCCCTTGATTGATCTGTTGTCAGCGCTCGGTGATGGCGCTTTTTTGTTGTCTTGCGAGTCAGCTTTTTTCGATAGGCCACAGCTGTTTGGCAAGGGTTGAGCCAACTTTTCCGGTTTGGCAAAACCTTCCTGCTCGACTTCGTTCTGAACGGATGAAAAGGGTCTTTCAGGCTGGCAACACGTTGGCCAACCGCCCGTATTCATTGACTGAGCGGTCAGTAAACGCAGGCAGAATCCGTTCTGCCCTGATCGAGGGGGCGCGCAGATTACTGGCTTGCGCGCCGGGCCTCAAGTGCTCCGTCCTGGAGCGGCGTGGTTCAAACTTGTGCGTTTGGTCAGCTTCTTAGAAGTGTACCTTGATCAGCGCACTGGCGACGCTCTGATTGCTGTCCAGGTTGCCACGGCTGTCGATGCCGTACTTGTCCTTCCAGTAGCTGTATTCAAAGCCGACGTAGAGCTGTTTGGCGCCCAGGTTCAGTGCCTTGCCCAGGTCATATTTGACCTGTGGGTTGAAGTGCAGGTTGGCGTGGTAGGTGCCACGGCGGGTTTGGTCATTGTCGGTGACCCAATCCATGTAACCGTCGATCAGAATGTCGGAGCGGCCCACCGGGATGGTGTACGACCAGCCGGGGGTGATCTGCCAGACATTGTCACCGGGGCGGCTGCCTTCGGTGTTGCGCACGTAGAAGTTGAGGGTGAAATAGTTGAAGCCGGGGATGTCCAGGTCGAAGCCGGGGCCGATCAGGTAGGCTTCGTTGTCGCCCTCGCCGCGCTCGTAGGTCATGGCCAGGAGCACGTCCTTGATCGGGCCGAAGGCAAGCTTGCGGTCGAGGATCTTGCCGAACGACAGGCGCGGGCTGAACTCGCCATAGTAGGTGGTCACGCCTTTGCTGGGGTCGGCTTTGCCGTTGTAGAAAATCTTGTCGACGAACATGAAGGTGTCGCCGTACTTCCATTTGTTGGCGTGCTCGAAAGTGATGGTCTGCTGGATATCAGGGTTGACCTTGAAGTCCTTGCCGTACAGGTAGGTCAGGCTTTCGCCGTGCCACTGCAGCCATTCGCCTGCATGTGAGGGTAGGGTGGCCAGCAGGCTGCTGCCCAACAACAGGGACGTGGTGATGCGCTTCATGTTGTGATTCCCGGACTTATTGTTTTTGTTGGCGGTTTTTTTGGCGCGCAGGCGCCCCGGGCGACCCATTCCGGCGGGTCGACGGCGTAGCGGTTACTGCAGATGTGAATGAGGGGCGGCAATGCGCCGCCCCTTCTGGCTCAATGCTGGTGACAGGCGTCGTTGTGCACCGCGCGGTCGGCACCACCGAGGATGTTGAACAGGACGTTCAACACCAGGGCACTGACCGTGGCCATGGCGATACCACTGTGGGTGATGGGTTCCATCCACTGTGGCATCTGGGCGAAGAACTCCGGACGCACCACGGGGATCAACCCGAAGCCGACGCTCACGGCAACCAGCAGCTGGTTGCGGCGGTCGCCGATGTCCGCCTCCTGAAGAATCTTGATCCCGGTGGCGGTGACCATGCCGAACATGGCGATGGACGCGCCGCCCAGTACCGCAGGTGGGATCGAGGCAATCAGGAAGGCTGCCTTGGGCAGCAGGCTGAGCAGCATCAACAGGGCACCGGCCACGATGGTGACAAAGCGGCAGCGCACCCCGGTCATTTGCACCAGGCCGATGTTCTGGGCGAACGAGGAGTGGGTGAAGGTGTTGAAGAAACCGGCGATGAACGACGCACCGGCATCGCACAGCAGGCCGCGACGCAGCATGCCGGGGGTCACTTCGCGATCGGTCACCTTGCCCAGGGCCAGGAACATGCCGGTGGACTCGACGAAGATGATCACCACCACCAGGCACATTGACAGGATGGGTGCCAGGCTGAATGTCGGCATGCCGAAGTGCAGGGGGGTGACCACCTGCAACCACGGCGCGTCCTTCAGGCCAGACAGGTCGACCATGCCGATGGAACCGGCCAGGATGTAGCCAAGGCCCATGCCCACCAGTACCGACACGTTGACCCAGAAGCCGCGCATGAAGCGGTTGATCAGCAGGATCACAGCCAATACCAGGCCGGCCACCAACAGGTAGATCGGCGAGCCGAAGGTTTCGGCTTCATGGCCGCCACCCGCCCAATTGACTGCCACGGGGAACAGCGACAGGCCAATCGAGGTGATCACCGTACCGGTGACCAGCGGCGGGAAGAAGCGTACGACCTTGGACATGAACGGGGCGATCAGCATGCCGAAGAACCCGGCGGCGATGGTCGCACCGAAGATCCCCTGCAGGCCTACGCCGGGCATGCCGGCCATGGCCACCATGCTGCCGACGGCCGCGAAACTGGCACCCATCATCACCGGCATGCGGATGCCCACCGGGCCGATACCGAACGACTGGATGATGGTAGCGACGCCAGCGACCAGCAGGTCGGCGTTGATCAGGAAAGCGACTTCTTCACGGGACAACCCAGCGGCCTGGCCGATGATCAACGGCACGGCGATCGCGCCACCGTACATCAGCAGAACGTGTTGCAGGCCAACCAGGATCAGTTGGAACAGGGGCAAGGGTTCGCGCGGCGGCGCAATGGGGATATACGCCTTGCGTGACTCGGACATGCAGCACCTCGAGTTTTGTTTTTATTCTCGGATCCAAGCGGCAAGCTCCAAGCGGCAAGCTTCAAGTAGAAGCTTGGTGATCCGCGTTGGAGCCTGACGCTCGATGCTTGCTTGTTACCTACGACTTACAGCTTGAGGCTTGAAGCTTGCGGCTTCGGTCAGTTGACCTGGGCACCTTTGGCGATCCAGTCGCCGACGAGCTTGCGCTCTTCGGTGGTCATCTGGGTGATGTTGCCCAGCGGCATGATCTGGCTGGCGACCGCTTGCGCCTGAATGCGCGCGGCCTGGGCCTGGATCTGCTGCGGGGTGTCGAACATCACGCCGGCAGGGGCGGCACTGAACAGTGGGCTGGTCGGTTTGGACGAATGGCACACGGTGCAGCGTTCCTGGATGACATTGTGGATCTTGTCGAAGTCGCCACCACCGGCCTGGGCTGCCGCCTGGGCAGGGGCCTCGGCGGGTGCGGCCGGCGCTTGGGCAGCCTTGGCGGCGTCCTCGGCGCGCTGCTCGGCAGCGGTCTTGCCACCGACGGCGGTCGCGGGCAGCGGTTGGTACTCGATCTTCGCTGCGGCTTGCTCTGGGCTTACGGCCATCGGTTTCGGGCCGGTGACGTAGGCCAGGCAGATCATTGCCAGGGCGCCGACGGGCAGGGTCCAGGCGTACTTGTTGCTGTCGTGACGGGTGTTGAAGTAGTGGCGGATCAGAACCGCGGCTACTGCGATACCGGCCAGGATCAGCCAGTTGTACTGGCTACCGTAGGTGCTCGGGAAATGGTTGCTGATCATGATGAACAGCACCGGCAGGGTGAAGTAGTTGTTGTGACGCGAGCGCAGCAGGCCCTTGGCCGGCAGTACCGGGTCGGGCGTCTGGTTGTTCTCGATCGCCGCCACCAGCTGGCGCTGGGCCGGCATGATGATGCGGAACACGTTACCAACCATGATGGTGCCGATGATCGCGCCGGTGTGCAGGTACGCGCCACGGCCGCTGAACACCAGGCTGAAGCCCCAGCAGGCGGCGATGATCAGCACGAACAGCACACCACCGAGCAGCGCAGGCTTCTTGCCCAGGGGCGAGTCGCACAGGAAGTCGTAGATGAACCAGCCAGCGATCAACGAGCCGATACCGATGGCCACGCCTTCGGCACCGCTCAGGGTGCTGCCAGGGGCCAGCAGGTACAGGGCCGGGTTCCAGTAGAACACCACGCACAGCAGGGCGATACCGGACATCCAGGTGAAGTAGGCTTCCCATTTGAACCAGTGCAGGTTCTCGGGCATTTTCGGGGGTGCGAGTTTGTATTTCTCCAGGTGGTAGATACCACCGCCGTGAATCGCCCAGAGATCACCCGACAACCCATCGCGCGGGTTGCTTCGGTTCAGGTGGTTCTCCAGCCAGACGAAGTAGAACGATGCACCGATCCAGGCGACACCGGTGATCATGTGAACCCAGCGAATGCTCAGGTTCAGCCATTCGTGAAGGTGTGCTTCCACAGTATGTACCTCTGCCAGTCACCGAGAAGATGACTGACCTTTTCTTATTGGTGGGGATTGAGGATCAGCATCTGTTCCTCGGTGAAGTAATGCTCATCGCAGTTGTTGCCAGAACCACTGCGATCAACCACCAGGAAATCATCCCGCTTTTCGATCGTAAGCACCGGGTGGTGCCAAACGCCGCGATGGTAATTAACGCCCTGCCTGCCATTACTGCGGAAGGCCCGGACCAAGCCTGATACAGGTGCATCGCCAACCGGCGCGACCACGATCAGAAAGGGGTTGCCGAGCAGCGGGATGAAAGCCTGGCTGCCCAGCGGATGGCGTTCCAGCATGCGCACGGTCAGCGGCATGTCCTGCGCGTCGGCGCGGAAGATGCTGATGATCGCCTTGTCTTCAGGCTCGGCGGTTTCGACCGTGGCGAGCTTGTGAAAGCGCATGGTCGAGCCGTTGTTGATCATGAAGTGGTCGCTGCCGTCGGTTTCGATCACGTCTCCGAATTGGGCGAAGGCTTCTTTGGTCAGGGGCTCGATCATCAGGGTGCGCATGCGGTTATCTCTTCTATTGTTCGTTTTCTGAATAAGGTTCGGCTGTTGCTTACAGCTGCAGCAGGCGGAACAGGGCGATCAGGTTGATCTGCGCCAGGGCTTCCTTGAATTCGGCATCGGCATCGTTGTGGATGCGTTTTTCAAAGGCGGCGAGGATCTGGTGCCGATTGCTGCCCTTTACCGCCATGATGAACGGGAACTGGAACTTGGCCTTGTAGGCGTCGTTCAGCTCGGTGAAACGGGCGAATTCTTCGGCGGTGCACTGGTGAATACCGGCGCCGGCCTGTTCGTTGGTGCTCGATTCGGTCAGTTCGCCCTGGATGGCGGCCTTGCCGGCGAGGTCCGGGTGAGCGTTGATCAGTGCCAGCTGGTCGGCGTGGTTGGCGCTGAGCAGGATGTCGCTCATGCGCTGGTGCAGCGCCTCGATCTCGTCCAGTTCGCCCAGTTGGCCCAGGTCATAGGCTTTTTCGGCCACCCACGGCGAGTGCTCGTAGATGTCGGCGAAGGCTGCGACGAAGGCGTCACGGCCCAGGGCGGATGGCTTGAGAGTGTTGAAGGCGGTCATCAGGCGTTCTCTTTCTTGTACGGGTGGGTGGTGTGCCAGTGGCGGGCGATATCCACGCGACGGGCGAACCAGACCTGGTCATGGCTTTTTGCGTAATCGACGAAGCGCTTCAGTGCAGCCAGGCGCGCCGGGCGGCCGACCAGGCGGCAATGCAGGCCGATGGACAGCATTTTTGGTGCTTCGGCGCCTTCGGCGTACAGCACATCGAAGGCGTCTTTGAGGTACTGGAAGAACTGCTCGCCGCAGTTGAAACCCTGCACCTGGGTGAAGCGCATGTCGTTGGTGTCCAGGGTGTACGGGATCACCAGGTGCGGCTTGCCGGTAGGGTTGTTCGGCTCCCAGTAGGGCAGGTCGTCGTCGTAGGTGTCGCTGTCATAGAGGAAGCCACCTTCTTCCATCACCAGGCGGCGGGTGTTGGGGCCGGTGCGGCCGGTGTACCAGCCCACTGGGCGCTCGCCGGTGAGTTCGGTGAGGATGCGGATGGCTTCGAGCATGTGCTCGCGCTCCTGGGCCTCGTCCATGTTTTGGTAATCGATCCAGCGGTAGCCGTGGCTGCAGATTTCGTGGCCGGCTTCGGCCATGGCGCGGATAACGTCAGGGTGGCGCTGGGCGGCCATGGCCACGGCGAAGATGGTCAGCGGCACACCGCTTTCCTTGAACAGCTTCAGCAGGCGCCACACGCCGGCACGGCTGCCGTACTCGTACAGCGATTCCATGCTCATGTTGCGCTGGCCCTGCAGTGGCTGGGCAGCGACCATCTCGGACAGGAAGGCTTCGGACTCTTTGTCACCGTGCAGGATGTTGCGTTCGCCGCCTTCCTCGTAGTTGAGGACGAAAGACAGCGCGATGCGAGCGTTGCCCGGCCATTGCGGGTGAGGAGGGTTGTTGCCGTAACCGATCAGGTCGCGAGGGTAGTCAGCGCTCACTGCAGTCTTCCTTCTTGTGCGTTAGTGCAGGGGGTGGGCGGGCCGCGTCGGTATGTCGCACCACCGGATGGGCTGATTGTATACAACTTCTGAAATCTTTTGTAAGCCTGTTTTTCCGCATTTCTTCCCTTTTGTCGCCCTGCAGCGACCTGGAAATACAGTGCAAGAAACCTGCCTGATTGGTCAGCTAATGACGTTGACGTCGTTACGTCGCTTGTATTTGCGACCGATGGGTCGTTTATGGGCGCCGGACGAACGGTGTGACAGAAGGGTTTAAAAAATTGTGTACAATTTTGCGATGGAATGTCTTAATGGCGTCATTCCCGCCTGCCGCAGGCGCTATGCTGGTGCGAAGGCTGAGTATTTTTTGCCCACAGATTGAACAAGAGGCGACACGCAATGGGACGTTTGACCACACACGTACTGGATGCCGCGCATGGCTGCCCGGGCAGCTCGATCAAGGTCGAGCTGTACCGTGTCGAAGGCCAGCAACTGGAGCTGGTGAATACCGCCCTGACCAACAGCGATGGCCGCGTCGACGCGCCACTGCTGCAGGGTGACGACTACCGCACTGGCGTTTACCAGTTGCAGTTCAGCGCTGGTGATTACTACCGCGCCCGCGGCGTGCAACTGCCGGCCCAGGCGTTTCTGGATGTTGTCGTGCTGCGCTTTGGTATCGACGAGCAGCAGGAGCACTACCACGTGCCACTGCTGATCTCGCCGTACAGCTATTCGACCTATCGTGGAAGCTAGTTGGTCGCTAGAAGAATCTTCGTAGGTCCTTTGGCCCGCTCTCACACTGGCGGGCTTTTTTTCGTCTGCTGTTTTTGTGCCTGGCGTGGGATGTGGGTGCCTGGGGGATCGA